>JAYUWT010000271.1:0-4333 GCA_043753405.1 Saprospiraceae bacterium
CCGCAGCAGACAATAATGTACATTGAGTTTGGTCGATGGTATATTCCAATTGTAAACCTTTCCAATAACATATAAGATGGTAAGGATGGTCCGTATAACAAGAGCTATTATGAAAAGCCAAACCAAGATTACTTCCAATTCCTTCGATCCAAACTTCTTCATCATAACCTGCTGCTCCCGGATAACTCAATGTCCACCTTTTCCGTTCACTTCCATCATTTAACGTGATTACATCCACACTTGTAACAGTACCTGTGCAGGTGTTATTAAGAAAAAATTCTTTTACGAAACTATCTCCAACTTCCAGGTTAAAATCATATAACAACTGTTCAGGTCCGGTACCATCGACAACATAATATTTATTATCCCCTCCATCCCGCAAATAGTAATTCATTTCTTTCCAACCATCCCCATCATTTTTTTCAAGCACAACGTATATGAGGGAATTAATTTCTTTCTCTCCTTTGATTCTATAAGTAGAAATAAATGGAGGCCCAGCAACACCACTCACTAGCACATTCCAAATATTTGATTCATCCAATAAAGACTGTGCATTAATGTTTTGTAGAGTAAAAATTGATATTATCAGAAGTATAAAAGATTTCATTACAAATGAATTTAGGAATTAAAGGTAAGTATATTCAAATATAAAACCTTCACACTACTTTTCAGCTTATCCTTTGAATAAGAATTGTTAACATAGTAGGTGGACGTAAAGAACTAAAGACTAAAGCGCAGCGATCTAAAGCGAAGCGACCCAAAGCGCAGCCACCCAAAGCGAAGCGACCTAATTTATCACCGTCAATTTCTGTTGAAATATCTCCCCGTAACGATCTTCAATAAAAACAATATACTGACCTTTGGTAAAATTATTGAGATCCACGCGGTACATACTTCCTGAGAATCATCCCAACGCAACTTCAGCTGCAATAGTCCCACTCCCCTGATTTTAGTAGCTTCGACAGTATATGTATTGGAAGTGTCTTTGTCATTAAGCCTGATAATGAACCAGTCTTTGGCAGGATGCCTTTGACCTGTAATTTTTCAATGTTTGAATATTGAATGGCATTGTCAGTCTGAACCATTTTAACTCTGTAATAGTAAATAAAATTAGTGTATGCTGGCGCGAGTTTTAAAGCTCGTGCCGCTTATAAACCTTCTTCATTCCATCCATATATATCCAAACATACAAATTGGAAGTTCCGATATCTCCACATCGATCAAACTTTTTTCAAAATAATAATTAGAAGCACTGCTGTAACAAAGTTATGTGCTTCAATAAAAATCTGACAATGATGCATTCTTCCTTGGCGAATGAAATTAAATATACCTGATGGATTTAACAATATGTATTTTGGAATGCAATTAGGTGGATTTGTTTAGTAAGATTAAAAAAACAGGGAACATTTCTTACAAAATAATTCCCTGTTAAATTTTTATAGCTTAATAAACTTAGAAATAAAGTATTTATTCTTAGCAGATATTTTTATACTATACATTCCTGAAGGAATCTTAGAAATATCTATTTCATTACCTTTAAATTCGTGACTTGAAATAGTGCGTCCTGAAATATCTGTTATTTCCAAAATACCATTTTGAATATTCTTGGGCAAAAACAATTGATCTTTAGCTGGATTTGGAGAGATTGAAAATATTTCAACTTCAACTTTTATTGACGCCACATACACTTTCGGATCATAAACCCACAACTCTTTTTCTTCGCCGTTGATACGTTTTGTATAGAATATATACTTTTCAGTTGCAGTCGCAGTAAAAATGCTAGCACCAATTGCTTTATTTCCCTGCGGAAGAACAGATAATCCGGAAGCAGAGCCATCAGATTTCCAGAATTCTGACCCATATTCATTATTTACTCCAATAAAAAATAATGAATCATTAAAAGTAAATGGGGTATATAAAGAGACCCCCTCGTCAGTAAAGTTATAAATTTCCTCTACGTCATCGTTAACAACTGAGAAAATGTTACCTATATTTCCAAGATCAGGGGCAAGAAAATAAGTTTTGCCTTTATAATTAACAAAAGATTCGGGGAACTTTAACTTGTCATCGGCAAGCTTTTCTGTTCCAGCTAATGTACCATCTGTTCTGAATAATTGCATCACTGTAGAACCCGGATCAGTAGATGTAAAGTAAAAATTATTTCCCCCATCAATTCCTTTAGTTTCGTAAAAAAAACCAGAATTTTGAATATCAATTGATTTAATCTTCACTGTACCGGCATCCGTTCCATCACTGGCCCACATTGACTTGTCGAATACTCCATTGTACCTGGCACGTATGGTAAAGAAGAGTTTATTATTATGGATCCAAGGCCCTTCAGCTCTAAAATTAGCAGCAACCTCAATACCGAAATCTTTTACCTCAGATGTTCCGGCTATAGTGCCATCCGAGACTGTCATTACAACCTTATTGGTTGTATTACGATGAATGATTGTTAGTTTATTTTTGAATGCTGTAAATATAATAGGATCTCCTTGAGCCAGTGAAGACTTAACATTTTTAACTGCTTTAGTATTAGGATCCATTTCTTTTAGATCACTACCACTCATATAATACAATTTGCTGTTCATAAATTTCAAGAATTTAAAACCTGGCCCATTTCCTAAATTTTCAAATGATAGTGTAGATTTATTCATTCTCACCAATTGATCATCTGCTCCTGATATTTCTTTTACAAAATATAGATAAAATGGATCTTCGTTGACAAAATTGACGAAATAATCAAATTGTGTCAATGCAGCGATTTCTTTAGTACCCGCAACCGTTCCATCAGAAATATAAAGTAAGTGCGGATCAGAGGCATTGCCAAGAAGGAAAACTATCTTGTTGTTAAATGAGGCCGCCACATAATAACCACTTGTTCCAAAATCAATCTTATCAAAGGTCATTAATTTAGTGAAATTCTGAGCAGTCAATAAGTTGATGCAAATTAAAAAGAGAAATGTAGATAAAAGTTTCATACGTTAAATTTATTATTAAAAAATATTTGTAAAAAAAAGACAAAAGTAACATTAAAACAGAGGTCGCCTAATTTAACGGAGAGAGATGGGAAATTTTAACATTTACTAATAGAAAAGCTGGCTTGAGTTTAAAATTCGTTCCGTTCATAAAAATTCTATGGTAATTGTTTATGGTAATCTTATCAAGGCCACGAGTTAAAAACTCGCGCCAGCATTTTAAAAACTCGGGGAACGGTGCACAAGGGATAGTACCGTACACGACCGACGAAAGGAGGAAGTAAAGCGGATAGCCCGGTCCGAAGGATGTGCCCAAAAATAAAAGTTAAATGTGAACGATTCAAAAATTTCCACTAAATCGAATAACTGCAATACTACACATGTTATATATTTGTATTATATATATACTTATAAATAAATTATTTATACTTTCGAAAAAAATATCATATAATACACATTAAAAATAAATGTAATGTGTTACCTTTGTTTTTTGAAAGGATAAGTCGTGCATGTTTTATTCTTTCTCCCTCCCTTGACAGTAAAGAAATAGTTTGGTCAGATGTCTTCTGCCCAGACTTAATATTTTTTAATCAACAACATTTCAGTCTTATGAAGAACACTACAATTTTAAGCTTCTTTGCGAAGCCACAAGACGGTTATCGACAATATTTATTCAATCGGTATCCTGTCTTTTTATTATTACTGATCAGCTTTATGGCATTGCCATTCTCAGGCTTTAGTCAGTATTACAATGTAAATACGGCTTGTACAACTCCGTATAATGACATCTCGCTTACCGGTACTCAACTACCTGTCAATGGAGATTTTAACACTTTTACATCCGCATTGCCATTTGATTTCCAGTTTTTTGGACAAAACTACATCACACCTGATCTTCGCATCAGCGTAGACGGCTATATTCTGTGGGATGCGATCACAGGTCAACTCCAACAGGATAATCAAAGCTTGCCAACTGCTGATCCTGACATCGCACCCGGTGGTGGGATCTTCCCTCACTGGGACTTTCAGGCCGTATTCATAGTACCAAGCAGTGGTATCTATACGCAGGTAAGTGGCATATCTCCCAATAGGACTTTCACGATCCAGTGGGACAGCATCAGAAAAGTAATAAGTACAGGTCCTACTGTATTAAGTAATGGTGCTATTGACTTTCAGGTAATCCTGTATGAAACTACCAATGAAATAAAATTTGTTTACGGAGATACTGATTATGGACCAACTGCTGCAGACGGTTCAGCAGGAAATGATGGCTTAAGTGCTACTATCGGCTTGCAAAGAGGTAATCCTCCCGGTACCTACTATCAAACTTCATACAACAGCTCAACTGTCCTTTC
>JAYUWT010000272.1:0-11747 GCA_043753405.1 Saprospiraceae bacterium
ATTTATAATTCACCATTTATAATTTATCATTATTTCCCTACCTTTACACATTAAATTTTTTTATATGTCAAATAAAATCAAAGTTGCCATTTTATCAGGAGGGGATTCTGAAGAAAGGGTGATTTCAGAGATGAGCGCCTCCGTGGTCCTAAAGTTTTTACCCGGCGAAAAATACGATGCCAGGATCATTGATATCCTTGGTGCACAATGGACAGACCTGGTCACCGGAGCTTCGATCGATAAAAATGATTTTAGTTTTAATCTGCATGATGAACCATGGAAGCCGGAAGTAGTATTCTGTGCCATCCATGGAGCACCTATGGAAAACGGAGTAATACAAGGATATTTTGACATTTTGGGTATTCCATATACCTGTTGTGATGGTTTTGTTTCAGCGTTGACTATGAGTAAATATCTGACAAAACAAGTTCTTAAAGACAGAGGCGTGCCGATGGCAGATGAATTATTTTTAAATAAAAAAGATTATGAAAAAGGCATTGTGGCTCAAGAGATCATTGATAAATTAAAATTGCCATTATTTGTAAAACCCAATGCTCATGGATCAAGTTTTGGTGTCAGAAAAGTAAAAAATCTGGAAGAACTTCTTCCGGCTATTGAATATGCATTTCAATATGATGACAATGTTCTGTTAGAATCATTCATGCCCGGCAGGGAATTTGGAAATGGAGTAATGAGGGTCAATGGAGAGATCGTAGTATTGCCTATTACTGAGATCATCCCTGAAAATGAGTTTTTCGACTTTGAAGCCAAATATGAAGGCGCTTCCAAGGAAGTTACACCCGCAGAACTCAGTACCGAGTTTACCCAACAAGCAAAAGCACTTACTGCCAAAATATATCAGGCGCTCAATTGCAAGGGATTTATCAGGGTTGACTACATCCTCGTGGGAGAAGTCTTCCATCTTATTGAGGCTAATACAGTGCCCGGGTTGTCTGAGGCCAGCATCATTCCACAACAGGCGGTGGCTTATGGTTGGACTCTTGCTCAGTTTTTTGATTATGCTGCAGCAGAGGCTTTAGCGGAGAAAAAACACAGATAGGAATGGACCTGCAGGAACGATTGGCGCAGCAAAAGGTTAAGGGGTTATACCGTTCGCTTAAGTTAAATGATGGATCACTGATAGATTTTCAATCCAATGATTATCTTGGATATGCAAGATTACTGGCGAAAGGGGACATAGTATCAAACCATCTCATACAGGGAGCTACAGGCTCAAGACTTATCAGTGGGAACCACACCTATCATGAGGAAACAGAAAGCATGCTTAGTGCATACTTTGGCTCTGAAGAAGCCTTGTTGTTCAGCTCCGGTTATCAGGCCAATATAGGCGTACTATCTTGCATGGCCGGACGGGAGGATATCATTCTTTACGATGAACATGTTCATGCATCCATGCATGATGGTATGCGCCTCAACCTTGCAAAAAGATATTCTTTTCATCATAATAATCTGAATGATCTTGAAGAAAAAATAATAAAATATAAAGATGAAGGAAGGATCCTGGTGGCGATAGAATCACTTTATTCCATGACAGGAGATACCGCTGATCTGGAAGGACTTGTGGTTTTAAATAATAAACATGATTTTGTTCTGGTTGTAGATGAAGCCCATGCTGCTGGAGTGTTGGGTATGGAGCGAAAGGGAATTGCAATGCAATGGCTTGGTCAGTTTAAAGAAATGGTCAGGATCCTGACTTTTAGCAAGGCTTTCGGATATGCCGGTGCAGTAGTGTTAGGGTCGAAACAGATAAAGGAATATCTGATAAATTTTTCAAGGCCCTTTATTTATACTACCGCCATGCCACTCAATGATGTATTAACAATTCAACAGATCATAAAATATCATCATAATAATTCATCATCAATCAATAATTTAAATAAGGTTATTGAATATTATTTGGATAAAGTACAACAAATTGATTTCCCTTATTCTATTACCAAAAACAAAACTCCGATACAATATATAACTTTGATAGATAATGAAAAAACCCTTGACTATGAACAAAAGTTAAAGGACGCAGGGTTGCTGGTCAAGGCGATCCGTCCACCTACGGTTCCGGAAGGCAACTCCGGCTTGAGATTTAGTTTACACGCTTTTAATACACCACAGCAAATAGATCTTTTAATCGATCAGGAATTCTGGAAAAGTTAACAATAGAAAAATGAATTTAGAAATTGGCATCCGGAGTTTACACTTTGAAACCCCGCTGGGAAATACAATGGATGCATTGTGGGGGAGTTATAAAGTTGCAGTACCTGCTTTTTCTTTTAATGAAGATCTCGGTGTCCTGACCTCATCTATTCCGCTTTCCAATCAGGAGATCCTTAACAAGCTAAGTTTAAAAACAGGATCAGTCACCTTTGCCGACCGGTCTACTTTACTGGCCTTGCTCGCACTTGAAAATATGGATAGGGATTCATTAAAATATAGCGACACCATCATGTTGTCAGTCGGCTCATCGCGTGGTGCTTCCGAACTTCTGGAGCAAAGCATCGAATATCTCCGAATACATGGTAGGGTCCAATCTTATTCATCACCTATGACAACACTGGGCAATATCGCATCCAACATGGCTCAGAGACTTGGCATCAGTGGCATTGAAGTGGAACATTCCATGACCTGCAGTACAGCACTGCAATCTTTCTTGAATGGCATGGCCTGGTTAAGATCAGGCATGGCAGATCTAGTCATTGCAGGAGCTGTAGAAGCACCACTTACTGCCCATACGATAGCTCAAATGAAGGCGCTTAAGATCTATTCTACATCTAAAACGAATGTGGACTATCCTCTTAGGGCATTGGATCTTAACAAAAAGACTAACGGATTAATATTAGGAGAGGCAGCTGTCATAGCGATTTTGGAGAAATACAACGACCAAAGCATTCTTAAACTCAAAAGCTTTGGATTCGCTACAGAACCACAAAAACATCCTGTATCCATTGATCCGCAGGGGAAGGGTTTTCAAAAGTCGATGCAAATGGCCCTGAAAAATGCTGGTAATATTAATATTGATGTGATCATCTGTCATGCTACAGGTACTATTGAAGGGGATAAGGCTGAGATCAATGCGATAGAAGCCGTTTTTAAAAATGCTCCTTTGATCACCTCAACAAAATGGATGACAGGTCATAGTTTTGGCTCTGCAGGAATGCATTCTATTTTAATGGCACATTTAATGTTCGAAAAACAACAATTTATAACAGCACCTTATTTATCGAAAGAATTTATAATACCTGCTGCCATAAATACCATAATGATCAATACGCTGGGATTCGGAGGCCAGGCCATCAGCCTGATACTATCTAAGTAAGTAAAAAAATGCAGTTATGTGCTCAACGTAACTGCATTTAGTGACACCAAATCTATCAGCCAGCGTCTAGAATTTATCTTCTGAATGTTATTCTACAAAGATTTTATTGACCAATTCTTCTCCACTTTCATTTCTTACTCTTAATATATACATCCCCTTAGGTATGCCATTCATGGTAAATTCCATATTGTTTTGTCCTTCAGAAATATGGGTTTTATATATGGACTGCATTTTACCCATCATATCAAATAAAGCTATATCAACCGGTTGAGGCTTCGAGGAGACCAGTTGGAAGGAAATTGGACGGTCCGAAGTACTAAGAGTCACCAATTTTTGAATGGTCAGTTTATCTCCAATTTGGCTCAGAAAAACAATATTACTGTATTTGAAGACACCGGACTCGTCCTCCATTTTCAAGCGGTAATACCATTGATTGGATTTGGAAAGGTCATTGTCCATGAAAGTATAATTATAACCGGTTTGAATATTAGAAGAAGTCACAAATCCGATCGGACTGAATGCTTCACCATCGTAGCTTCTTTCCACGGTATATCTTTTCATATATGATTCATTCTTTGTAACCCAACGTAATTCATTCAGGCCTGTTGCGGATTTACCTGTAAAACTGATGAGGTCAACAGGAAGTAGAGTGCCAGATTTAAAGATTACAGAAAAATCTTCTACCTGACCATTTGTTGGATTAAAACAAGGTCCTGTTATTCCTAATGTATTTATATTTGAAATAATCCTCATCCTCAAAAGTTGATTCATCACTGGTGTGGCCGAAGTGGTAAAACTAAAAGTTGTAAAACCACAAAAACCACCACCCGGATTGAGTTCTGTTTCAGTTGCCACATCAAAAACACCATTGTCATTATAGTCAATATATAGTCTCACTCCTTCGAAAAGGGGCCCACCACCACAATTGCCTAAACCAATTCCAATGTTATATAGAGTATTTGGCTGCAAAGAAGCTATGTCGGTGCAAGTACGATCCACATAAGTGCTGCCATCCACAGAACCCACGCCCGAAGTGCTGAACATATCAGCAAGTAACACATCCTGAAGGCCTAAAGTACCAGGAAGATTTGTTGGTAATGCACATGAGGCTGTATTTAGCGGTGGTGGAGCTGAAACTATGACAGCATTGACCACTGTAGAAGTACTGCCACCATTAACCACTAAAGTGGTGGTAAAATTACCTATGGCGGAATAAGTTACAGCGGGCTGTTGGACAGTGCTACTTGCCGGACTTCCACCACTGAAAGTCCATACTCTTGTTGCACTATTTATGGATTTATCTTTATAATTGACTGTCCCTGAATTGCATAAAGCTCCGGGGGTTGAGGTAAATAATGCAGAAATAGGCCCCGTACATGCCGTTAAACACCCGTAGCCAGGGATCAATGCATTGACAGCGGTTTTAGATGCCGTAGACCAGTCATTTGAACTATTGACCGACGGTGCCATTATAAATGGTGCGCCACTAGCATCATGCCCGGCACCCCAGTTGTGACCCATTTCATGGGCAGTTAAGGACCTTAGATCTGTTGCACTTGTGCTAAAGTCCTGCAGGATGTGATATCGGTTAGTGCCACATATGGCACCAGTTCCGGCATATCCCACAGTTGACCCGTTAAAATCTCTGTTGGTCCAGAACTGGGCTTCATCATATACAACACCAAAACCACCGTTATTTCCCCATGTACTAAAAGCCGGATATACTATAAGGTGATCCGTAGAAGCTGTATTTGGCGTCAGAGGATCATTCGCAAAAGCAGTACTTACATATTGAGTGACAATCTGGAATTCTATATTTTCAAGAAATTCATGCCGATAGTTAAAAGCCACATTATTCATGACAGCGATGTTATGATTGGTGACAGCGCCTATACTTCCGTACTTCGTAAACATACTTGCATCAGAAGCAATTGCTAAGTCAACCAAGCGGCATAAATTGACTCTTTCTTCCAATGGGTCTTCGCTATCAGGATTGATTTGATTTAGGTCATCAACTGCACACGTAAATATTTCATGGCGGATCACATCCTTTTCATTATAAAGTACAAGTTCTCCGGGTTCAGAATTTCTTTCAAACATCTTTGCCTGTTCTATAAAATAGGTTGTTGATCCCATGTTGATCATTGCTTGAAAAAAATCTTTATCTATGGTAATTGTGATGTGACCGGATTGATCCCGCAACACTCCACTGTAGGTTTTAACAGTAAAATCATTGATTCTTGTCGTCCCCTCAGATGAGGCAACAGTCACAAAGTAATCATCGGCAAGTAATCCATTTTCTTCCAAAATGAAATGCAATTCCTTACCATTCAGATTGACCTTAATAGTGGCTTCCTCCTCTTGAAAAGACTCGTATAAACTTTCAATATTAGTACTTGTGGCTGAGTAAGAAATAAATTTTTCACTCAATCCCTGGCGCTCAGAAATACTTACCGGTCGAAAGGACAGTGTATTTTGGGCAAATATCAATGTGCTTTGAGCGCACAATATAAAAATGAATATTGTAAATAACCTTTGCATACAAATTATTTTTAATTAAGAAATGCAAAGGTGATGCCTGATAGAAGCGATAATAAGCTTTAGAAAACTTGACTCTTTTCTTTTGATTGACCCCGATAGAAGGTTTCCAACCATTGAGGAAGGAATAAATATTACTTTGTGTAAATTTACTAACACTTAAAAGTAATAAAATATTGTATTATTTTACTTTTGTCAAATTTTAATAATTTAGGACATAGGGTAGAATCAGATTTAATTGTCTTCAATTAAAGAGTGACAAGGCAAAATATTAGTTCTTTCGTGTAAATATTTCAATTAAATAATTATTTTGATGTAATGAATTTGAAAAACAAGGGCATGAAAGAGCAGGATACCGAAAAATCTGTTCCCGGCGAAATACCGGCATTAAAAATAAATAAAGAACCCAGTTCTGCTTCAGGGGATTTAAATATCCTGGATAAAGATATTTTCATCAAAAAAACCTTTGAGGCTGATCCTCAGGAAGGATGTTCCTTACTTTTTCAATATTATTACACAGTGCTCTGCAGCCATGCAGCAAGATTTGTTTATTCGCAAAGTATTGCTGAAGATATTGTTTCGGAAGTATTTGAAAAATTCTGGACAAGAAAAGTTTATAGAAATATAAAAGGATCCTACAGAAACTACCTGTATGCCTCAGTAAGAAACACAAGTTTGAATTATCTTAAAAGAGAATTTAGAAAATTCAAATATACGGATATCTCTCATGCAGAAAATGAGATAAATCCTTCTTTCACACCATATCAACATATAAAGTTTGATGAGTTGCTACATCTGATAGAATGTGCTATCCAATCACTTGCACCTAAATGTCAGACAGTATTTGTTATGAGCCGGTCTGAAGGATTAAAAAATAGCGAGATAGCCATGCAATTAAATATTACAGAAAAAGCTGTAGAAGCACATATTACAAAAGCAATATCCAAACTGAAAAATACGCTGAAGTTATATCTATGATAAAACATAGATTCAGAATTAGATGGATCAAATATGAAAGAAATGAATATTATATCTGAAGAATTGTGGTTAAAATATTTTGCAGGAGATGTTACAACCATGCAAAAAAGAGCTATCCAACAATGGATATCCGATCCTGAAAATGCCGATGAATATTTCACAGCACTCGATATCTGGGAAAGAAATAATATCCAGGTCGCTCCGGATGTAGAAGCTGCCAAGGCTAAATTTAAAGACTTTATTGACCGCCATTCTTTAGAAAATTCGGGTAACAACCTAAACAAAGTTGCAGATAAACGCAAAGTGGCTTTTTTAAACAATAATTGGCTACGTTCACTGACCGCTGTATTTTTATTGGGATTCATATCATGGTTGATTTTAAAACCAGAAAATGATTATGTATCTTATAAGACCACTAATGATGAAATAAAATCTATTCAACTGTCCGATAGCAGCAGCATATTATTAAATAGAAATTCAGAGGTACAGGTTCCAAATAATTTTAAGGATACTGACATACGTACAGTCTTTCTGGATGGTAATGCCCGCTTTAATATCAAACATACTTCAGACCATAAAAAATTTGTGGTCACCACATCTCATGGCACAGAGATTGAAGTATTGGGTACTGAATTCGATGTGTTCTCTTCCCGGGACAGTAGCAGGATCTATCTTAAATCGGGGAGCATAAAGTTAATATCTAAAGATGGCACCTCAGATGCTGTTCTTATAAAGCCGGAAGATGTGGTCAAAATAGCCGCAGATGAAAAAGTCCACATAGAGCCTAAGCAAAAATACTGGCAGTATAAAGCATGGGAGGAACATCAGTTCATATTTGATGCAAGTTCGATGAACGAAATAAGCACGATGCTGGAAAAGCAATTTAACATGGAAATTAGAATTGAGGATGAAAAATTAAAAACCAAAGCTATATCCGGTACATATCAGTGGAAAGACGAAAAAGATATTTTATATATTCTGGCAGACATCCTCAATTTCCAAATCGAAGAACAGGGAAACACTTTCATATTAAAATATAATAAATAATGAGCAAAAAATTACTCGTATCAGGTTTATTATTTCTCATCATTAATTCTATTCAGGGTGCTGATCTTTATAGAGAAACAGTGATACAAAGAGCTCAGGATGGTGAGGTCTTGAAAGGTAAGATTACCCTTAAAGAAGCCTTGTTGAAAGTACAGGAAATATATAAAGCAAGTATTTTATTTGAAGATGAGATCGTGTTAAATTATTCTGTAGATAAAAACCTGATCGACAAAAAACTTAGTATTGAAAGCAATCTGAATAAATTGCTACAACCCTTTCAGCTTAAGTACAAATTTGTAAAAAATTCTTACATCATCATTGATCCCAACAGATCTCAGGGACATCTTGACATTCCGGCAAAACAGCAAACAAATGAACCGGTCATTAAAGCAAAAGAGTTCCGGCTATATGGAACTGTAATTGACGAAAAAGGATTTCCGCTCGAAGGAGTAACTATTGCTTTATTAAATACTTCTATAGGAACGATCACCGATGTCAGTGGAAAGTACGAATTGTATGTAGACGAAAATGAAAAGAGTCGTAATCTGATATTTACTTATATAGGTTATGATGCATTCAGTACGAGTTTTACATCCGACCAAAGGATCGATGTGCAGTTACAATCTGACACTAAGGTACTGGATGATGTGCTCGTAGTCGGTTATGGAGAACAAAAAAGATCAAATATTTCCGGATCGGTATCTACAGTAAAAGTAGAAGATCTGGAAAATAAATCCCGGCTTAGATTGGATCAGGCACTTCAAGGCATGGTATCTGGGGTGACCGTCACTCAAAATGGAGGAGCTCCGGGATCTGCACCTTCGATCCACATCAGGGGTGTAGGATCTATTTCAAATACAGAACCACTGTGGATCATCGACGGCATCCGCATGGAACCCGGCAACTATTTTGACATCAATGATGTAGAGTCAATTGAGATCCTCAAAGATGCTTCCTCTGCAGCTATATACGGAGCCAAGGCTGCTCATGGCGTCATTCTGGTCACCACCAAAAGGGGCAAGGGTGAGATGCAGATTAACTTTAAAACATCTGTGGGAAAAAGAACACCTATCCGGCTTCCACAACTACTTAACAGTGCAGATTTTGTAAAATATAAAAAAGAAAGCAGGCTCAATGCCGGCCAGAATCCTGAACCATCCTGGGACAATTACGAATACGATACCGATTGGATCAACGCATATTATGCCGGAAGCGGCATGTTATATTCCAACGCATTGTCTGTCGCCAAAGGGGATGACCGCTTCAGCTATTACCTTTCTTTTGGTTATGACAATGAAGAAGGTATTTTAATTGATAACAATTATAAAAGATACAGTGCCAGGATCAACTCTGCATCCAGGTTGAAATCATGGTTAAATGTGGGAGAAAACATTTTACTTTCCAGAGTTACAGAAAACCCGATCGGCAACAACAATGAAAATTATACAGGAGCCATACCCTATCGCTCTATTCCTATTATGTCAATCCGCGATGAAGACAATCAATATGGTGGTTGGGGCCGGGCACCGGTGTATTTTCAGGGCCCCAATCCGGTGGCAGCTCAGTACCAACAACACGAGACCCGGAACTATAACAGATTGAACAGCAGTGTTTTTTTGGAACTTACTCCTTTGAAGGACTTAGTCGTCAGAGGCAATGTGGGCTTTAATTACACCTCGTACCTGGGAGAAAGATTTGATGAAGCTTTCGACTATGGCGCATTTGCCAATCCGATCAATTCTTTGACATATAGCAGTGCCAATGATCAAAGTATCGTTGGAAACCTAGTAGCGACTTATTCCAAACATTTGGGATTACACGATGTCAAGATCATGGCAGGCTGTGAAGCATCACAATTTGAAACAAAACATTTTAATGTGTCAGGAACAGGATTCCCGGTGGATATAGCCCGTAGTTATAATCTTTCCACCGGGGTGGTAAGTGCTACAGATAGGTATAACATCTATCAGAGCAGATTACTTTCCCAATTCGGAAGGTTCAATTATAGCTTCAATGACAAATATTTATTTGAGGCAAATATCAGAAGAGATGCTTCTGCACCTAAGTTTGGCCCCTCAAATATATGGGGTATTTTTCCTTCCTTTTCTGCAGGTTGGAGGATTTCTAATGAAGAGTTTTTTAAAAGCATTCCTTTCCTTACCTCAGCAAAATTACGGGCAAGTACCGGGAAATTGGGTTCTGACAACATCGGAGACTTCTTATATCTAAAAACTTATACTTCCCAGTTTTCCACCTATGCATTTGACCAACAGGGTACCAATAAAGTTTCTGGATTCTATATCAGCAGATTCCCAAACGAAGATGTGAAATGGGAAGAAGTCAACATGCATAATGTGGGCCTGGACCTGCGAGCATTTAAAAATAAATTGTCCTTGAGTGTGGATTATTATATCAAGGACACCAAGGACTTACTTTATGCCGTTCCCATCCCACCTTCAGTGGGGATCTCTGTGAATAATTTTGACGCTGTCAATCCGGAGATCAACATCGGTACGATGAGAAACACAGGTGTGGATCTTGAGATCGGCTATCAGCAACCCGTAAATAAATTTGACCTGGGCATTTCGGCGAATACTTCTTTCATGAAAAACAGGATGTTGAGCCTCAATGATGATCAGTATATCACAGGTGGTAACGGTGGAGGCCTCATCGGAGGTATGACAAGGACGCAGCCCGGCCTTCCCATCTCCAGCTTTTATGGTTATGTGGTGCAGCAGGTGTTAAATTCTGAAAGTGATGTATATGCAGTCAATACATATGCAGGTGATGGATTTTATCAGGAAACGGGTACCGGCCCGGGTGATTTAATGTATAGGGACCTGAATGGCGACGGAGAGATCACGACCGCTGACAGAACAGTACTTGGTAATCCCTGGCCCAAGATTACTTATGCTTTGAATCTTAGCCTGATCTACAATAAGATGTTTGATGTAGCAATACAGTTTCAAGGTGTACAGGGGGTGGAGGTCTTCAATGCCAACAAAGCTTATTCCAGATTTTTCTTCGGTGACAACAATTCTACCACAGATATCTATGAAGCCTGGACATCAGAAAATCACACGGAAAATCCTCGAAATATCGCAAGTGACCCCAACGGGAATTTCAGCAAACCATCCTCCTATTTTGTTGAAGACGGGTCATACCTGAAATTAAGAAATATTCAGCTGGGTTTTACCTTCCCATTCCGGATCCTGGAAAATATGAGGATCAGAAAACTGCGATTTTATGCTAATGCTAACAACCTGCTGACATTTACAAAATATAGCGGGCTTGATCCCGAGATCGCAGGGTCCAATACCAGTAGGGGTGTGGATTTTGGATTATATCCACAGGTGAGGACTTATACTGTCGGGCTTGATGTACAATTTTAAAATGAGATCAATGAAAAAGCAAAATATATTTATTAAATTAATGGTGATCGTCCTTACGATGTCAATATTTGTGGGTTGTTCTAAGGATTATCTGGACATTCAGAATCAGAATGAACTCAACTCGGACAATTTTTTTTCTAAGCTATCCGACTTCGATCTTGCATTAAATGGCGTGTATGACGCCGCGAAAGGCATCGATCTGTACGGCCAGAATTTTTATGTTCAAACACTATTGGCGCTTCCACATGAGTCTGACTACTGGAATGCCCAGAACAGAAATGATGTATTATCCAGTGATGGCAATGTAGCGATCACATGGAGGTCATTGTACAGGATAGTCGCACGAGCTAATGATATTTTAGAAAATGCACCTAAATTCATAGAAAAACACGAACCAAATCCGGCATCTATTGATCAACTGGACCTGATCGTGGCTCAAGCAAGATTTTTGCGAGGATTTG
>JAYUWT010000273.1:0-11740 GCA_043753405.1 Saprospiraceae bacterium
CTCTCATTTAAACCCAATACCGATGATATAAGGGAAGCTCCGGCATTATATATTATAGATAAGTTATTAGACGCCGGGGCTATTGTGAGAGGATTTGACCCCGAGGCCATGAAAAATATTTCAAAAGTATATGGCGATAGAATAACGCTTGCAAATGATCAGTACGAAGTTTTGGAAGGCGCCAATGCTCTGATGATCCTCACAGAATGGAATGAATTTCGTTCACCGGACCTCGTTTTAATCAAAAGTAAATTAAGTGACACAGCCGTCTTTGATGGAAGAAATATCTTTGACCCTGTAACAATGAAACAAAACGGATTTTATTTTGAAAGCATCGGACGACCTTAATTCAGATCCACTCAAATTGGATCGATCTGCTATGCGTATTGTATCCTTTGAGGATAAAGGAAACAATGTCGAATATTGGTTAAGCAGGCCGGTGATTGAAAGACTTGCAGCCTCCTGGAGGTTAACCTGTGCTGCTTATAATATACCATACACCAAAGAAAGGATCATGGACCGAACTCATTTTAATATGAGAAAGCATCAATGACAAATAACATATTTAACACTGATTTTTATGAATTCCTCGCTGCATTTGAAAAAGCAGACGTAGAATATGTTCTTGTTGGAGGTTATTCTGTAATAATTCACGGTTATCAACGCACTACCGGAGATATGGATCTTTTAGTGAGTTCAACAGAAGTGAATTTTAAGAAAATTACACTTGCATTTCAGGATTTTGGAATGTCTTTATTTAATATGACGCTTGAAAGATTTTTAAATACAACAGATTTTGATGTCTTTGAATTTGGACGACCTCCTACCACAATTGATATTTTGACCAAGATGAAAGGAGTGGAATTTTCGGAAGCTTTTAATAATAGAATCAGATATCATGTTGACGATGAGTTAACTATCAATGTAATCCATATAAATCAACTTATCACTGCAAAGAAATCATCAGCAAGACATAAAGACCTTGACGACATTGAACAATTGACCAAAAATAAAAAAGATTAATTGAGTACAAAAATAGCCATCATCGGCCTCGGATATGTAGGTCTGCCACTTGCAGTGGAATTTGCAAAAAAATTCCAGGTTGTGGGATTTGACATCAATGAGACCAGACTTAGTGAATTAAGATCTGGTTTTGACAAGACACTTGAAATTGAAAAAGTGGACCTTTTGAATGTCTTGCAATCATCAGACAATAATGGTTTAAAAGTAACTTCGGATCCGGCGTTAATTAAAGGTTTTGATTTTTACATTGTGACTGTCCCTACACCTGTGGATATACATAACAAACCTGATTTCATACCTTTGATCAAAGCAAGTGAAATGGTAGGATCCGTGATGACTAAGGATGCTATTGTAGTTTATGAATCCACTGTGTATCCTGGAGCAACAGAGGAAAAGTGCATTCCTGTCTTAGAAAAAATTTCAGGACTAACGTACAACATAGATTTTTTCGCAGGATATTCTCCTGAAAGGATAAATCCCGGAGATAAGGAACACACTGTAGCCAAAATACTCAAAATAGTGTCAGGTTCGACCCCAGAGATAACAGACAAGATAGCTGACGTATATGGGCATGTCATTACTGCAGGTATCTATAAAGCAGCATCTATAAAAGTTGCTGAAGCAGCCAAGGTCATTGAAAACACTCAAAGAGATATCAACATTGCTTTTGTCAACGAACTTTCAAAGATCTTCAACAAACTGGACATCGATACCACACAGGTTCTCGAAGCAGCCGGAACAAAGTGGAACTTTCTCAATTTCAAACCAGGTCTTGTCGGAGGCCATTGCATTGGTGTCGATCCTTATTACCTGGCCCAGAAAGCTCAGGAAGTAGGTTATCACCCCGAAATGATCCTGGCGGGAAGGAGACTCAATGACAGTATGGGGGAATATATTGCGGGAGAGGTCATCAAGCTAATGATCAACAAGGAAATGAGTATTAAAAATGCTGAGATCCTGATACTTGGAGCCACTTTCAAAGAAAATTGTCCTGACGTTCGTAATACCAAAGTAGTCGATATTCTACAAAAATTAAAGTCATACCATGTCAACATTACCATCTTTGATCCGTGGGCCAATCCCGATGAACTGGAACATGAATATGGATGGAGAAGTGTAAAAAAACTTGATCTTTCAAAGAAATATGACGCAGTCATCCTAGCTGTGGCACATGACGAGTTTCATAAACTTGATCTTTCAGAGATCTGTAATTCAACTAAAGTGATCTATGATGTTAAAAGTTTCCTCCCTTTTGATATGGTAGATCAAAGATTGTAAGATGAAAAAAAGTATTTTAATTACAGGCGGAGCCGGATTTATAGGATCGCATCTTGCGGATGCGTTGATTGCTCATCCTGAAGTTGCCCTAATCAGAGTACTGGATAATTTATCCACCGGCAAACTTTCAAATATCGAACATCACTTAAATAATCCGAATTTTGAATATCTGGAAGGAGACATCCGCAATTTTGCAACCTGCGAAAAAGCAATGACCGGAATTGATATTGTATGCCATCAGGCAGCACTGGGCTCGGTGCCAAGAAGTATTGAAGATCCTCTTACTACCAATGAAGTCAACATTACAGGCACTTTGAACGTATTCACTTCAGCTAAAAACTCAGGGATAAAAAGAATAGTGTATGCGGCTTCTTCATCCACCTATGGAGATAGTCAACAGTTGCCCAAAGTAGAAGACAAAATTGGATTACCGCTATCTCCCTATGCAGTTACTAAATATGTAAACGAATTATATGCCAGGGTTTTTGGTGATCTTTATAATATCGATTTGATAGGATTGCGTTATTTTAATGTATTTGGTCCACGTCAGGATCCTGATGGTCAATATGCTGCAGTCATTCCTTTGTTTAATAAAGCTATTTTGGACAATGTGGCTCCGTATATCAATGGAGATGGCGAACAAAGCAGGGATTTTACCTTTATCGACAATGTAGTCCAGATCAACATTAATGCCATTTTTACAAACAACAAGGAAGCACTGAATCATGTGTACAATGTAGCTGTAGGAGAACGGATCACAATTAACGAAATGTGGCAGGAATTAAAAACCATCGGCAATTCTTCACTGGAAGCTAAATACAGAGCAACCAGACAAGGTGATGTCAGGGCAAGTTTGGCAGATATTTCCAAGGCTAAGGATTTATTGAAATACGATCCAAAAATAAAGGTAAAAGAAGGACTTAGAATGTCTTTCGAATGGTATAAAAACTCAGTTTCTAAACAAATTATTTAATGACTTCCAAAAATATACTGATCACCGGAGCGGCCGGTTTCATTGGTTCACACGTAGCCAGGTTGTTTGTAAATAAATATCCTGAATATAAAATTTATAATTTCGACTTACTTACTTATGCCGGCAACCTTGAAAATGTTAGTGACATTGAATCCGCTCCTAATTATCACTTCATCAAAGGTGATATCCGTGACCTGGAGAAACTACGTTATGTTTTTAAAGAATACAATATCACGCATGTAATCCACCTTGCAGCGGAAAGCCATGTTGACCGGTCCATTGAAAATCCATTTGTTTTCATAGAGACCAATGTCATGGGTACTGCTAATCTACTGCAGGCAGCACGTGAATATTGGAATGGAAATTGGGATAACCATCTTTTTTATCACGTATCGACTGATGAAGTGTATGGTGCTCTTGGCGAAACCGGATTTTTCACGGAAGAAACAAGATATGATCCTCATTCTCCGTATAGTGCAAGTAAAGCCTCTTCAGACCATATGGTTCGTTCCTTTGGAGATACTTACGGTATGCCTGTCATGATCTCCAATTGTTCCAACAATTATGGTCCATATCACTTTCCGGAAAAATTAATTCCGCTTTTCATCAACAACATAATTCAGAAAAAACCGCTCCCTGTCTATGGAGACGGCCTTTACACACGCGACTGGCTTTACGTCATCGATCATGCCACTGCAATAGATGCTGCCTTCCACAATGGAAAAACTGGGGAAACTTATAATATAGGCGGCTTTAATGAATGGAAAAATATTGACCTTGTAAAATTTTTATGTTCCATTATGGATAAAAAACTGGGTCGAGCGGAGGGCGAAAGTGAACAACTTATCACCTATATAAAAGACCGTCCGGGCCATGACCGCCGATACGCCATCGATGCTTCCAAGATCAACAAAGAACTGGGCTGGTATCCATCCGTTACATTCGAAGAAGGACTCGAAAAAACAATCAACTGGTATCTTGAAAATACCGAGTGGCTAAACCATGTGACAAGTGGTGAGTACAGGAAGTATTATGAGGCGATGTACGAGTGAGCGAAGCGAGCGGCAAGAAGCGAACTGTGGTAGCTAACGGCGAACGGCGAACGGCAAACAGCGAACAGTATGCACAGATGATACTGTTCTACAATTATGAAACAGTTTCGTTTTTAATAAAATACTCCAATTTCGGTGAATAAAGAACCCCATAAAAATTTGTTAGCCTGGCAAAAAGGAATGGATTTGGTTATGGATATTTATAAGATTACTGATTCGTTTCCTAAGACAGAAATATATAGCCTAATGTCGCAAATGAAGAGATGTGCTATTTCTATTGTTTCTAATATTTCAGAAGGATCTGCATATAAAAGCAACTTAAAATATTGTTACTTTTTATCAATTTCTTTGGGATCAATTAAAGAATTAGATACTCAATTAGAAATAGCATACCGACTTAAATACATTGACGATGACCAATTTAAAGATATTCAAGAACAATTATCTAACGTTGGTGGACTAATCTTTGGCTTAAAAAGATCAATTGAAAACAAGCCCAATAAGCCTATCTAACTATAGTTACCACCTAATATATTAATCAATGAAAGAAATATCCGGCCATACGACCCGTTCGCCGTTCGCTGTTCGCCGTTCGCTGTTCGATAATCACAAATTAAACACATTTCATAAATGAATTTCACACTTTCAGGCAAATCAATCCTTATTACCGGAGGCACCGGATCTCTTGGTAAAGCTTTAACTGAGTATATTTTCAAAAATCACAGTGATATTGGAAGACTGGTCATTTTTTCAAGGGATGAGCAGAAACAATTCCAAATGGCGCAGGAATATCCTGCCGGTCAATATCCGGCAATCAGGTTTTTCATTGGGGATGTCAGGGACAAGGAACGTTTAGTAAGAGCGATGAAGGGGATCGATTATGTAATCCATGCAGCAGCGATGAAACATGTTCCAATTGCTGAATATAATCCGGATGAATGTATCAAAACGAATGTAAATGGCGCACAGAATGTAGTGCATGCTTGTCTTGAATCAGGTGTCGAAAGAGTAGTTGCCTTGTCTACAGATAAAGCCTGTGCACCGATCAATCTCTATGGAGCAACTAAACTTACATCAGATAAACTTTTCGTTGCGGCTAATAATATCCGCGGCAATAATCCGATTCGATTTTCAGTTGTAAGGTATGGCAACGTTATGGGGTCCAATGGTTCTGTCATTCCATTTTTTATCAATAAAAAGAAAGATGGTAAACTCCCTATTACTGATCCAAATATGACGCGCTTTAATATTTCACTTACCGAAGGAGTCGAGATGGTCATGCATGCTTTAGAAAATGCCTGGGGAGGTGAAATTTTTGTACCAAAGATTCCTTCTTACAGAATCACGGACGTAGCTACCGCCATTGGACCTGATTGCGAACAGGTCATAGTGGGTATACGTCCCGGAGAGAAAGTGCATGAAGAGATGATCACATCTTCCGACTCATTTTATACCTATGATCTGGGTAAATATTACACCATTATTCCAAGCACCCATAAATGGCAACTGGATGAATTTATTAATAAATTCAATGCAAAGTTAGTTGAACCGGGCTTTTCATATAACAGCGGACAAAATACCCAATGGGAAACTGTCGAAACCTTGCGCCAATTGATCAGGGAACACGTCGATTCCTCTCTTTGAGTGATTAGCAAGAGGCGAACAGTGAACAGCACATTGCGAACAGCGAGGCGAACAGTACAGCAAATGGCGAACGGCGAACAGCGAACAGCGAACAGTGTACACAGATGAAACTGTTCTATAATTTTAAACAGACTACCTACAATAATTAGATATACTGTTATTTTGAACAAAGAACCCCATAAAAATTTGTTGGCCTGGCAAAAAGGAATGGATTTGGTTATGGATATTTATAAAATTACTGATGCATTTCCTAAGACTGAAATATATAGCCTAATGTCCCAAATGAAGAGAGGCGCTATTTCTATTGTTTCTAATATTTCGGAAGGATCTGCTTATAAAAGCAATTTAAAGTACTCCTATTTTTTATCTATTTCGTTAGGATCAATAAAGGAATTAGATACTCAACTGGAAATAGCATACAGACTTAAATACATAGATGATAACCAGTTCAAAGATATTCAAGATCAACTTTCAAATGTCGGTGGACTAATCTTTGGTTTAAAAAGGTCAATTGAAAACAAGTCCAATAAGCCAATCTAAAACAAATTTAATTTAAACAATTTGTCTATCAATGGCAGAAATCATGTTTTAAACGACTGTTCGCTGTTCGCCGTTCGCTGTTCACTTTATGACAATAATCTTCAATTCAACGACCCGTTCGCCGTTCGCCGTTCGCTGTTCGCTTCAATCCGTTCGCCAATAACAAAATGCTATATTTAAATGAGTAACCCTATCCCATACGGTCGCCAAAACATCACAGAAGACGATATTCTTGCTGTTACAGAGGCATTAAAATCTGATTTCCTGACTCAGGGACCAAAGATCCTTGAATTCGAGCAGGCTTTTTCAAAATATATCGGGTGTAAATATTCCGTGGCTGTTGCCAATGGTACCGCGGCTCTTCATTTGTGCGCACTTGCATTGGATGTAAAAAATGGCGACAAAGTAATTACAACACCGATCACTTTTGCAGCATCTTCCAACTGTATAAAATATTGTGCAGGAGAAATTGATTTTGCTGATATTGATCCTGAAACTTATCTCATAAGCCTCACCAAGGTCAAAGAGATTTTGGAGTCCAATCTAAAAGGCACCTATACCGGTTTGGTTGTAGTTGATTTTGCGGGCAGGCCTGTTGATCTTGAAAAATTTAAAAAACTTGCAGATGAATATGATCTTTGGATCATTGAAGATGCATGCCATGCGCCGGGAGCTTATTTCACGGATTCAATGGGGCAAAAGCAGAATTGTGGAAATGGAAACTTTGCTGATCTTGCCATTTTCTCCTTTCATCCGGTCAAACACATTGCATGTGGTGAAGGAGGAATGATCACAACCAATGATGAAGTACTTTATAAAAAGTTGTTAAAATTAAGAACACACGGGATAACAAAAAACAGCGACGACTATACTAACTCAGTTTTAACTGCTAACGGAACAGAGGCTCAAGAATATCCGGGTTGGTACATGGAAATGCAGGACCTTGGATATAATTACAGATTAACAGACTTTCAGGCTGCTCTGGGATTAAGCCAATTAAAAAGAGCTGATGATGGCCTTGAAAGACGCAAAGCTATAGCTTCTAATTATGAATCAGCTTTTAAAGATAAATCATACATCCTTGGTCAATCAGGATTTCAGAAAAATCACGGATATCATCTTTATATTATTGAAGCAGCAGATAGACTGGGCTTATATAATCATTTAAGGAAAAACAATATTTTTGCTCAGATCCACTACGTTCCTACTCACTTGATGCCTTATTACAAACAGTTCGGGTGGAAGGAAGGTGACATGCCATTTTCAGAACGATATTACAAACATTGCATCAGCCTGCCGATGTATCCTACTTTGAGTGATGAAGAACAACAATTTGTAATCAATACAATTGATCAATTCTATAATGTCTAGACTTGCTATTATTCCGGCCCGCGGTGGCAGCAAACGCATACCCCGCAAGAATATCAGATCTTTCCATGGTAAGCCTATTATTGCTTACTCAATTGAAGTTGCATTAAAAAGTGGACTTTTTGATGA
The DNA here is from genome assembly GCA_043753405.1 of Saprospiraceae bacterium. Classification (GTDB taxonomy): domain Bacteria; phylum Bacteroidota; class Bacteroidia; order Chitinophagales; family Saprospiraceae; genus Parvibacillus. The sequence continues at coordinate 8,008 of JAYUWT010000273.1, forward strand.
GGTTATGGTTTCTACAGATAATGCTGAGATCGCTGAAGTAGCAAAAAAATACGGTGCCAATGTACCTTTTCTGCGTTCAGAGGCGAACTCCAATGATAATGCTACAACTATGCAGGTAATCCGGGAAGTGATTAATTTTTACAAAGAACGAAGTTTGGTATTTGTAGAAGTCTGCTGCATTTATGCTACTGCACCCCTTGTGCTGGTAGAACATTTAAAAAAGGGCCTTGAACTATTGCAGGAAACTGAAGTAAATAGTGTTTTTCCTGTTGTCCCCTATTCTTTTCCGATCCAACGCAGCTTCTCGATCGATGACAATAATTTCGCAGCACTCCACTGGCCGGAACATGTCAATACACGAAGCCAGGATCTTCCTCCTGCTTATCACGACGCCGGGCAATGGTACTGGCTTAAACCTTCGAAGTTGTCCGATAGAATTTTTACAGATCAATCTAAAGTTATTATTCTTTCCGGTATGGAAGTTCAGGACATTGATAACGAAGACGATTGGAAACTCGCGGAAATGAAATGGACTATTTGTGAAAAATAAAAACCCTGAAAGGGCGACATTCTACAACCCAGGTCGAAGGCCTGGGATATTCATAAGATCAAAGATTTATGAATAAAATCCTCGTCCGCGCTGACGGTTCCACAACCCTTGGAATGGGCCACCTATACCGCTGCCTTGCCTGCGTCCAGATGCTGGAGGATAAATATGAAATTACATTTGTTTGCAGAGAGGTAAATGCTGATTTTGAATATGACCTGTCAAAATATAATTATAGCATTATTCAGATAAATGACGAAAATGAATTTTTGGAATTATGCAATACAGATAAAATAGTTTTGATCGACGGTCATCATTTTCCTTCAGAATTATATCATATGGTCAGGGACCAAGGGTCTTATATCATCTGCATCGACGACCTGCACGATAAAAATTACCGTGCAGATGTTATGATCAATCAAGCTCCCGGAATAATCCCACAGGATTACAAAAATGATTCTTTTTGTTTTTATGGGCTTGGACCCGATTATGCATTATTGCGTGCTCCGTTTTTAAAATCAGCTCAACATAAAAAAGAAATATCTTCAATTTCATCCTGTTTAATTTGTTTTGGCGGCGGAGATCAACTGGACCTGACTCTGCGGGCAGCAAAGCTTGCGGTAAAATATGACCAACTAAAAACAATAAATATAGTTACAGGAAGTGCATATAAACATATTGAGTCTTTGAATATTTTTGCAGAAACCGACTCCCGGATTAAATTATTCCACGCAATTGATGAAGTTCAAATGGCTGAATTAATGTCCGGTTCTGACCTTGCTATCGTTCCTTGCAGTACGATATTACTGGAAGTATTTGCTTCAGGTTGTTTACCTATCTCAGGATATTTTGTTGAAAATCAGAAATATTTTTACGAAAATTTTCTAAATCAAAATGCTTTTATTGACGCTGGTAATTTTTCAGAAAAGCAAATTGAAAATGCACTAAATAATGCATTTAATTTTGAAATAAAAACTGCAGAAATAATTGATGGAAAATCAAAGAAAAGAATTCAAAAGTGTTTTCATCTCATTGAAAATTTGAAAATTATAACTGTGAAATTAGCAGAAGAAAATGACACCGACATCACTTATAAATGGGCTTCCGACCCTGAAGTCAGAAAGTGGTCGTTCAATACAAATACGATAACCTTTGAAGAACATGTCGCTTGGTTTGCAAATAAAATAAAAGATACGTCTTGTGTTTATTATATAGCCTCCGTTGATGATGAGACAATCGGTTCCATACGTTTTGATATAATAAATACTACAGCTACGATCTCCTATCTCCTTGATCCTTTATTCCAAGGACAAGGACTTGGCCTGGCATTGCTCATCAAGGGCTGTAAGACTTTTACAGAATCATTTTCCACAGACGTTCATTCCTTCGATATCGTCGGTTATGTAACCAAAGAAAACATTCCTTCTCAAAAAATCTTCGAAAACATCGGCTTTATAAAAAATATTGAAGGAGATAAATTTAAATATTCGCTTTCAATCGGTGATAAGTGATGAGGGATTGATGATAATGTTTCATCTGTGCGGGGGTGGCCTTATAAATTTTAGTGAATGAATGTAGAAAATGCCAAAAAATAACGAAGAGATTTCCAGCGGATGAAAGGAGCCTTAAATTTCGAGCGTAATTTTTTGAGCATTTTCGGAAAGAATGAGCGTTAAAAAATTTATAGAGCCTTGAATTTTTTTGTTACTTTTTTGTTTCAAGACAAAAAGTAAGACTAAGTCTGAGTACAAAAGTTATCATTTTAATACTTAAACGAAGCTTTTAAATAAAACTTCTAATTTCTAATTTCTAATTTCTTATTTCTAACTTCTAACTTCTAATTTTTAAATGAAAATAGGAAACTATACAATAGACGCGTCCAGTCCCGTCTTCATCATCGCCGAACTATCTGCCAATCACAACGGTAGTCTGGAAACAGCTATCGAGACCATCCGTGCAGCAAAACGAGCGGGTGCCGATGCCATCAAGCTTCAGACCTATACAGCTGATACTATTACGATTGATTCTGATAAAGAAGATTTTCTAATCAAAGGAACAATTTGGGAAGGGCGAAATTTGCATAATCTCTATTCAGAGGCCTATACGCCCTGGGAATGGCACGAACAATTGTTCGCTGTAGCAAAAGAAGAAGGCCTGGAATGTTTTTCTTCACCTTTTGATCCGACAGCAGTGGAATTACTTGAAAGTCTTAATGTGCCGGCTTACAAGATCGCATCATTCGAGATCACGGACATTCCACTGATTGAATTAATAGCTTCAAAAGGAAAACCAATTATTATTTCTACCGGTATAGCAGAACTGGAAGACATCGAATCAGCCATCGATGCCTGCGAACGCATGGGCAATGAAGACATCGCTTTACTGAAATGTACCTCGTCCTATCCGGCCCCAATTGAAGAAGCTAATATGATCATGGTTAAAGACTTTGCTGAACGTTTCAATATGATTGTTGGTCTGTCAGACCATACGATCGGCAATACTGCACCTGTAGTAGCCACTTGTTTTGGAGCTAAAATCATTGAAAAACATTTCATACTTGACCGGAGTATCGGCGGGCCTGATGCTTCCTTTTCTATGAATGAGAAAGAATTCACTGGCATGGTCAAAGCGATCCGTGAAGCAGAAAAAGCCATCGGCAAAGTAGACTATCAGCTGACAGACAAACAGAAAAAAGGGAAAGATTTCAGCAGGTCACTTTACATTGTTGAAGATGTACAGGAGGGAGAAATTCTTACTAAAATGAATATTCGATCTATAAGGCCAGGATTCGGGTTGCATCCGAAGCATTATAAGGAAGTGCTCGGGAGGAAGGTAAATAGGACTCTTAATAAAGGGGATCGGTTAAGATTGGAAGATTTGGAGTAATTGGTCCACCCCACGGGCCCCCTCCAAAGGGGGACATCAACTCACTTCATAGGTATTTAATAAAAAATAATTTTTATTAAAACAATATTTTATTTCCGTTAATTACAAAATTAAACGGTTATCCCCTTAGGAGGGGGCCAAGGGGGTGGACTCCTAAACAAACAATTATGAAAGACTATTTAAATCATCACTACAATAAAAACTTACAATCTTTTGCTTCCTCTAATAAGCAAGAAATGAATAAGTCTGAAACTTGCATGTGAAAATATCTTTTAAGCAGCAAACAAACACTGGGATATA
>JAYUWT010000274.1:0-11734 GCA_043753405.1 Saprospiraceae bacterium
TATTACCTATCTTTGTCTCCTACTCGATTTTTTATGTGAAAAAGTTGAAATTGTTAAGAAAATAATAAATCTTTAATTGCTTTTCAGTCGTATGTCCTATATCGATTGAATATTAAAAACCTTAATTTGGGTTTAATCATTAATTGATTACTAAAAATGAACCTTAAGTGAGAAAATATTTACCTCTAATTTTGCTTCTTTGTGTTGGCACAACTGCCTTTGGGCACACCATCGATTATGTGCTGGAGTCTGAATCACAACCATTTTCTTATTATCTGTGGGAGGGAATCAGACATATCATACCACTGGGATTGGATCATATATTATTCATCCTGTGTATTTTCTTTCTTAGCACATCTCTTAAAAAGGTCATACTTCAGGCTTCAATGTTTACACTGGCACATAGTATAACACTTGGACTTGTAATGTTCAATATCATTGATCCGCCGATGAAGTGGGTCGAGGTCGTCATCGCATTGTCTATCGTTTTTCTGGCGATCGAAAATCTTTTCATAGATAAGGTAAAACCAGGCAGGATAATTATAATATTTCTTTTCGGCCTGATCCATGGGATGGGATTTGCAAATGCACTTTCAGGATTGAGTATGCCGAAGGAAGATCTTGTAAGTGCATTAGTTGGATTTAATTTGGGTGTGGAAGTGGCACAATTGTCCATCATTTTATTATTAACCTTCTTGATCCAGGCTTTCAGAACCCGTCCGGTTTTATACAGAAAAGCAATTGTGGTGCCTCTGTCGGTTTTAATAATTTGTATCGCAAGCTATTGGACAGTTGAGCGTATATTTTTTTAAATCTGAGAAATATATAGAGCATGAAAATAAATTTACTAATCATTCTTATTCTGGGCTTATCCCAGAATGCATTCAGCCAGGGAAATCTCAGAGGAATTTACCTTAAGAATAATGATAAAAAACCGGTACTCGATGTGATAGTATTGGCAGATGAGGGTAAGTATTTAATGGATGTCGATCCATCAGGATATATTAGATTGGACAATGTTAAAGTGCCAGTCAACAATATAGTAATAACAGGGATAGGATACGAAGGAATTGCTGTAGAACTTTCGTCTTTAGATTTTGAAGCGGGCATCACTACAATTTACTTAAACCAGAAGATAACCAGCCTTGCAGAAGTTGAAATAAAAGCATCCGCTCAATCCGGTATTTTTAAAACGATCTCTGATCTGGACATACATCTTAGACCCATCGTCAATAGTCAGGAAGTACTTCGTATGGTGCCCGGATTATTCATAGGACAACACGCAGGTGGAGGAAAAGCTGAACAGATCTTCCTTCGTGGTTTTGATTTAGACCATGGTACAGATATTCAGGTCAGTGTAGACGGTATGCCGGTCAATATGGTAAGTCACGCTCATGGCCAGGGTTATGCTGATCTTCATTTTGTAATACCGGAAATGATTGACAAGGTCAATTTTAATAAAGGCCCGTATTTTGCTGAACATGGCAATCTAGCCACTGCAGGTTTTGTAGAATTTAAAACCAAAAATTTCTTTGAAAACAATTTTGTAAAATTGGAAGCAGGCCAATTCAATACTTTCAGAAGTATCATTGGTGCCAATCTTTTAGATCCTGCTAAATCTGATCAAACTCTTTTTATAGCCGGAGAAGGTTCCTACACAAGAGGATTTTTTGAAAGCCCCCAGGACTTCCAAAGATTTAATGGGATGGCAAAATTCAGGACAAAGATCAATGACAATAACTATCTGGCTATCACAGGATCAGGTTTTCAGAGTTCATGGGATGCAAGTGGACAGATCCCGGACAGAGCAGTGGAAAACGGATCTATCGGATTTTATGGTGCAATAGATGACAAGGAAGGGGGCGTGACAAGTCGTTATAACGCCAATGTGGAATTAAGCTCAAAATTGGGCAATGGTGCTACCCTCACCAATCAGGCCTTCTACAGCAAATATGATTTTGAATTGTATTCGAACTTTACTTTTTTCAAAAATGACGCACTCAATGGTGATCAGATCAAACAGAAAGAGTCTAGAAATATTATTGGCTTAAATACTAAATATTTTCATGCTTATAATTTGGGTAATCTGAATGCAGAATCTTCCATTGGAGTTCAGATAAGAGCTGATATGATCGATAATATAGAATTGTCCCATACTAAAGAACGCACTGAATTAATAGACCCGATCAAAAGCGGCGGAATAATTGAAGTAAATCCTGGACTATGGACATCGCAGGTAATAAAATTCAATAGTGGATTGGATGTTACCGTTGGTTCAAGGGTTGATTATTTCAATAATCAATATGTGGATCATCTTCAGAATAATTTGAAGCAAAAAGCTTCCTCAGTGATCGTAAGTCCTAAACTTAACTTTAATTATAAGGTCAATGACAGATGGCAATTATATTTGTACAATGGAAAGGGATTTCATAGCAATGACACCAGAGTATCCGCATTGCAGAATGGCAAAGATGTTGTCACTCTCGCTTATGGAAGTGATCTCGGTACATTGGTCAAATTTAGTGACAAGGTAGTAGTGCAAACTGCAATTTGGTACCTGTGGCTTAAGCAGGAATTTGTATACGTAGGCGATGAAGGTGTGGTAGAGCCAAGTGGCAAAACTGAAAGATATGGATACGATCTTTCTATACGTGTGGAGCCATGGAAAAATTTTTACATCGATGCAGACATGAACGTGACCAAACCCCGTGCTTTAGGAGCATCTGAAGGTACAAATTATCTGCCTTTGGCACCCACTTTTACAAGTACAGGTGGAATATCATACAAAACCCAAAAAGGCTGGAATGGAAGTTTGAGATACAGATATATGGGCGACCGTCCTGCCAATGAAGATAATTCTGTAGAGGCAAAAGGTTATTTTATTGCAGATGCTTCTGTCAATTATTCCACGAAAAGATTTGAAATAGGTGTTGCGATCCAGAATCTATTTAATACAAAATGGAAAGAAACACAATTTGATACAGAAAGCAGGCTACAGGATGAACCTGAAGCAATTTCTGAAATTCATTTTACTCCGGGGACACCGTTTTTCGCAAGGTTAAATGCGACCTTGTTCTTCTAAGATAATTCAAATAAATTCAGAAAATAGTATTTCTATTTATTATTTTGAGTTTTACACTTGTTTGATTCTTAGGAATTGGACAGGTGTTTTTTTTTGAAGAGATACTGCTCACTATTCAATGTTCGCTGTTTGCGCGTTATTGCTTTAGGATATTGGCGCAATAGCAAGTTACGTAAGAAAGATTATTCTTCGCCACTGTTCGCTGTTCGCTGTTCGCTGTTCGCTGTGTCATGTTCACTATTCACTATTCAATTTATCCTTCACCATTTATCATTTATAATTTATCATTCATATAATGCCTACCTTTGTATTCAAATTTTATATTCCTTATGTTGATGATTGATGACATGCTGGTAAGTGATGAGGTGGTGCAACAGCATTTTGCATGTGATCTTCGGTCATGTAAAGGGGCATGCTGCTGGGAAGGGGATTTTGGTGCTCCACTAGAATCCGGTGAACTTGATATCCTGGACGAAATAAAATATAAAGTTGCTCCTTATCTATCTGAGGAGTCCAAGACAGCAATCACAAAAAAAGGTGCTTATACATTTTACGAAGCCATGGACGAATTTGGTACTGCCTTACTGCCTGACGGATCATGTGTATTTATGACAAAAAATGAACTTGGTATAGCAGGCTGCGCTATAGAAAAGGCTTACAAGGATGGAGTCATTGATTTCTACAAACCTATCAGTTGTCATCTTTATCCTGTAAGGGTTTTAAAAAACAGTGCCGGTGTAGACTATGCATTGAACTATGACAGATGGAGTATCTGTGCGAATGCCTGTGATAAAGAAGGCGTAGAAAAGATCCGGCTTTACAAATTTGTGAAAAAAGCATTGGTAAGAAAATTTGGCCAGGGATTTTATGATCAAATGGAATATCTGGATGGGGTGGTGGCAAATCAGGAAATTAAATCTGAAGAGGATTGAACATGAATTCCTTTGATTTTGATGGAGGACTGTACATCCATTTTCCATTTTGTAAACAAGCATGTAATTACTGCAATTTTCATTTTAGTACCTCATTTGCTTATAAAAATGATTTGATACGGTCTCTTCATCGGGAGATAGCATTGCAGGCCGGATTATTTGGCTCAAAAAAATTAAAAACGGTTTATTTTGGGGGTGGCACACCTTCCCTGCTTTCCGCTGAAGAGATCAATTATTTGTTTACAACTATCGAGCAGCAATTTGATATTAGAGATCTTAAGGAAATTACTTTAGAGGCAAATCCGGATGATCTTACCGAAGATTATTTATCAGCATTATCACAAACTCCTGTCAACAGATTGAGTATCGGCATCCAGTCATTTCATGAGGAAGATCTTAGATGGATGAACCGGGCTCACAATGTGCAACAGGCTATGGAATGTATTCCAAATGCATACCATCATGGATTTGATAATTTGTCTATCGATCTGATATTTGGTTACCCGTTATTGAGTGATGAAAAATTGAATTATAATCTTCAATTATTGGAAGAATGGAAGGTAAAACATATCTCCGCATACAGTCTAACCATAGAGGATAAAACACCCTTACAAAAGAAAATTAATCTTGGCCTGGATTTTTTACCGGATGCAGATCAAGCAGCAAATCAGTTTTGTCTTATTTCCAATCATTTAACCCGGCTCGGTTATGAACATTACGAGATCTCCAATTATTCCCTAACCGGTTATAATGCAATCCACAACAGTAACTATTGGCACGGAATACCTTATTTAGGAATAGGCCCTTCAGCACATTCCTATTACAATAATAAGAGGTATTGGAATATCAATAATAACAACCAATATATACAGTCGATCACTAAAGGTATTTTGCCGAATTATGAAGAAATAATTGATGACAAAACTGCTTATAATGAATTAATTCTTACCAGGCTAAGGACTAAGTGGGGCGTTACATTGGAGGATATATCATCGATCAGTATGAACTATGCAGATCATTTTCTGATAGCAATAAAACCTTTTATAGCGAGTAATCATATAATTATTGATAATTCGAATTATTTATTGAGCCTTGATGGTAGATTAATTGCGGATCATATTACAACGGAATTGTTTTTGTAAATTAATGATTACCAGGGTTATTAAAATAGAAAAAGCAGTGTTTGAGATCCAAACACTGCTTAAAATCCTATTAATAAATATTAAGTTTAGTTATTTAAAAGTGATTGACAGGGACGTTAAATACTTTTAAAATTATTTCATAAATTATTTAACCACTACAAATTTTTGCACCTGGCCGTTGAATTTCACAAAGAAAAGCCCATTACCTAGTTTGTTTATATTCACGTGATCCGCATTAAATCCTGACAGGATCAATCTGGCATTAGAATCAAATACTCCATAAGAAACTACTGTCTGACCAAAATAAAGACTACCTTCTTTGATCGGATTCGGGAATATTGTTGTCGCCTTACTTGCTTTTTCTATTTCTTCTGTAGCTGAAATAAAACTTGACAAGATAGGATTGTCACTAAAATTGGCTCCTGATAGAGCAGGCGAATTATTAACAGGGTTAAAGTCAGGTGTTGTGCTGGATGCCAGGGGATTAACCAATACCGTACCTGTTGTAAATTCCACAGGATTGATATTGTTTGCCAGAGGACCTCCTTGTCTTACCCATGCATTAAGAGCATCCTTTTTAAGTCCTGATTTCGCAGCCCTTGCTACTTCCACAAGGCCATTGGCAGTGGTATCGGTAGTACTTGTAAATGCAGCATTTGTATTTACTATCAGGTTATTATTAAAATAAAGTTGTTTGCTTTGCTGATCAACAGCAGTACTTGGAGTAACTAAAGCAAGAAGACCGTCATAGTTGGTATTTCTTAAGCTACTATCACCATCTATCATTACAAAGTTTCTGTAACCCATGAAAATGCTGTTTACAATTCTTAAACTTGAATTTCTTCTGATCCTTGCTCCTCTTCTGAATGCAGATTTAGCAACAGAATTCAATTCAGAATATTTAGTACCTACAGCGACAGGACCTATCATAGTAAAATTAGAGAATACTGCATTCGTATAAGGACGCACTGCAGCAGTTCCCGTAGCTTCATTATCCGATTCAAATCCTTCTGATGTGGAAGCACCAGATGACAAGCTATACGTAAGATCATAATAAGCTGTATCCTTTAACCCAATACCGTATTGATTAAGACCTGAATAGCCATTATCTGTATCGAAATCATCATCCGTACCTTTATAAGCTATGATATGTCTGGAATTCACAGAACCACCAAACCATTCAAATGAATCATCATTACTGAAGGATACCTGAACATAATCAACTTCAGTAGCTGATCCAACAGCTCCCATCGTAAGTCCATTTAATTCTTTATTGGTTTCGAAAGCTAGACCCGGGAATTCAAGTCTTAAATATTTAATAGTACCTGAATTATCGTTATCATCATTACCACCGAATTTGGCCAGTGAAGGGCTAAAAGTAACGTTGTTAAAACCTTCCATCTGAACATTATCAAATGCAGGATTTGCAAGATTATGTATACCTCTGCCTGCGATCAATAATCCACCCCAGTCACCTCTTTCTCTTGAACCTACAGCTTTGTCAGAAGTGATCACTACAGGTTTGCTCGAAGTCCCGTTTACTTCTATCTTTCCACCTCTTTCTACTACAATACATGCATAATTCTTTGGGTTACCTGAAAGATCAGCATGAGCCCTGATAACAGTTCCGGCCGGAATAACCAGTTTACCACCATTGTCTATTACTATAATCCCTTGTAAAAGGTAAACTTTGGCAGCATCCAAAGTCAAAGTTGAAGTGATCCTTTTTTCACCTTGTATAGGAAGGTTTGCCGCCATTCCATCAAGGGTTACAGCATCAGTAACGGCAGGATAGTTTGTATTTTTAGGATCAAAATTGGTCCAGCCCTTAGTCCAGTCTTCAGCAGGAAGGCCGCTTAGAGCACCTACATATTCAGTTTCGTAAAATTTGCTATTCGGTTGAGCATTTACCACTGAGGCAAATGCCAGTAAATTCAACAGCAATATAAAATGTACATTTTTTTTCATGACTTAATTTTTATTATGATTTTGAACACGAAATTACAAGCACAATGTTAAGCCAATATTAAGACTGTTTCAAGTTAATGTTAATTCGAATTAAATTTGTTACTGGCTCATAATCAATAATTTGTATACAAATTAACACAAAAAAATACCTCATGAAGGGAATATCATGAGGTATTTAAATGTATTTACTAATAATAATCAAAAAAACCTTTACATCTTATTTTTCTGATATTAAAAGGAGGAATTGCCTTATTAAAATGTTAAACCCAGAGAAAGTGTGTAAGTACTTCCATTGATATAATTGAAGATCCTTCTGTCTTTATCAGCGTTGAATGTTTTATTATCATCCACATCCTGATAAAATATCTGATCTTGTCTCAAGAAATCTCCCAAAGTGAATTTTAGATTTAACAATCCAAAGGTCTTACTTATTTGAGCGTCCACAATAGTGCGGGGAGCCTCATATATATCTTGTCGTGTGGCACCGAAATATGGATCCACACCTACAAAAGCTATTCTTCTGCCTACACGGTTGAATACAACACCTCCTGACCAACCATTGTCTTCATTTTCATATTGAATACCGGAATTGATCACATAAGGAGATTGGCCTTGCAATGGTCTGTTAAGTTTTGATTGTGTTCCTTCTTCAAAGGCCAATTCAGATTTTACGACTGCCAGGTTTGAAAACAAGACTATATCTTCCCAGAATGAAGCCGCTCCAACAAAATCCAGGTTTTTCCTGAATTCAAATTCAAAGCCGTATATTTTTGCACTTTTCTCATTATTATATGTAAATGTGGTAGACACCTGGGTGATATCAATACTGAATTCAACCGGATTTTCGATCGTTTTATAAAAACCACCCAATGAGATTACCTGGTTTGCAGATGGATACCATTCCCATCTGAGATCATAATTATTCAGATGCGCTATTTTAAGTTCATTATTACCTTTTATCTCCGCATTCTTATCAAATACATAAAATGCAAATGGGGCTAATTCCCTGAATTCAGGACGGTTGACGGAGGCAAAATAAGAGGCTCTTAAGTTCATCTTTTCTGTCAAACTATAAGAAAGATTGGCACTAGGCAAAAAGATCTTTTCATCAATGTTTGCTATATCCAGACCCACCTTATCATTGGTAACTTTGATCTGCGCAGATTCATATCTTACGCCATATACAGCCCTCAACTTACTGTAAAACTTCTGATCACTCAGGAGATAAAAAGCACTTACATTCTGAGCTCCATTGTAATAAGCTATGTCATCTGAAGTTTTTTCGGTCAGGTATAAGCCGGTTGGACTTATATTCGCCACGCCCAGGTCTTTGCTTATATCACCTGTATTAGATCTTGCAATACCTCCGTATACAAAACTTCTGCTGGAAAAGTCTCTTTGTCTGTTTTGATAAAAACCTCCTACTTTAATCTCAGTTTTGATTTTTTCTCCACCCAGTTTTTTGCCTATTTCCAGATTTCCACCATACAAATCTTCTGCTAACTTAGAATTGAACCTTCCGGTACTTGAATTGAAAAAGTCTCCCAATTGAAGTTTGAAATCTTCATCATCGGGAGTTTTGGTATAGGATACAATGCGGTAATCCGGCAATTGACGGTTGATATTGGAATAGTTGACTGAAGCAGCGATGCTTAAAAAATTGTCACCGATTATTTGTTTGACACTCAAAATACTGTTATAAAGCCTGTTATAGCTATATTGATTTGATGTATTACGCACCTCAACAGCATCAGATAAGTTTCCGGTACCGGTCCTTAGTATTGTATTATCATCTGTGTTAATGTTGATAAGGTTTTTAAGGCTGATCTGTGTTTTTTTGCCGACAAAGTTAAGATTGAGCAATCCGCCGGTGTTTATATTTTGAAGAAAACCCTCATCTTTAAATCTGGCAGTTTGACCCTGGCCATCAAAATTGGCGATATTGGCCTGTGTGTATCGCTGAGTCGAAGCATAGTTCAACGCAAGGATAATGCCTATTTTATTTCCATCATTGAGTTTTATCGGAACACCAAAAGAATAAGCTGCCCTTAGATTGGGCTTGGCATTGTCTGTTCTAATATTCCAGTCATGATTGAATCCAACTGAAGTTTGTGCAAATTTTGCTTTTTCCTCCGCTGTCGGAAATTGATTGGAGGATTTTAATGCTCCATCTGCCATGACAGGAAGATCTCTTTTATCGCTCAGAAAATTTATTGATTCTCCGGGATATTTTTTAAAAGATACGTAAGGGTTAAATGTGGTCAAACTATGGGTTTGACCTGCTATGGTCAGAGTTTGTGTCAAACGGTCAGGTACAGACTTAGTATTGATCTTAATGATACCCCCACCGAAATCACCAATCAGGTCTGGTGTCCCTGCTTTTATTACCTGCAAATTGTCTACAAGATTAGCAGGAACGAGATCAAAGGCAAAAGCTTTTCTGTCTGTCTCTGTAGATGGCAATAATGAACCATCGAGGTATCCTGCATTGTATCTGTCGTTCATTCCTCGGATGATGGCAAACTTACCTTCCTGGATACTGGCGCCTGTAACTCTTTTGATGACATCTGAAGTCGTTCTGTCCGGTGTTCTTCTGATCAGATCAGCTGAGATACCATCAGATACCTGAGCAGCATTTTTTCTTTCGAGCAAAACTGCTGCATCATTGGTTTTTTTCATGGTAGAAGTAATGATAACTGTTTCGAGTGTCTGAACACTTTCTTCCATTGCAAGAGTAAGAAATTCTACCTTATCGTTCACTTCCACATCAATCTGCTGACTCGTGTAAGATATATAACTTATATTCAATTTATAACTACCGGGAGCAAGTGCAAGTGCAAATTTGCCTTCGATATCAGTAACAGTACCTTCCTGAGTACCATCTACCATAATAGAAACACCTATCAGTTCTTCGGCGTTGGCTTTATCTATGATCTTGCCTGATAATTGGCCCGTGGTTTGGCCTGATAAATTAGTTGCTATAAAAAGCGTTGTGATTATAAGAAAAGTAAATATTCTCATGTGGCATATATTATTAATAGGGAATTGCAATTATTATTGGATTTGCAGTAATTGTTCTGCTCTCTGTTCATGCCGCAAAATTACAAAGGAAAGAATGCTCCGCAGGTTAAGTTTAGGTTAAGTTTAGGTAAACTAAACTTCATATTGGGTATATAAGAAGGTAAAAAAGGTATTTTGGAAGGAGGAATTTTTTTATACCAAATTGACAGACGTCAATTATATTTGGTTCTTTTCATAGAGAAGCTTAAACTTCCCCCGGACAAATTTTAAACTTACCTGTCTTAATTGATTCATTCCTTAATTTCCTGGTTGGGATGCGAAGTTGTAGGTGGACGTAAAAGATTTAATCAATGCAATAGAATTGATTACATAGAAAAATCAAAGGGGTAAAGACAAAAGGAGACTTAATATTTTTTAAAGTTTGTTATGGACAATAAATATTTATACCTTCTAGTCAATACCCCCAGATCGTTAGGGAAAATAAGTGTGTTGTTACTTTTATAAAAAAAGATAACTGAATTCTAATAAAAATCAGTTAATCGAATTTTACTTTTATTTTGTTTTGGGGGATTCTCCAATTGCTTTGAAATGAAGTCATCACTTCATTTGCTATAGCATCATCATTATTTTGGGCCCAGCTGTCTTTAAATTTATTTTCAATCTTATTTAATACAGCTTTTACCATTAGAATATTGTTAGAAACATCATCAGTTTCCATTTTTCTTGGATAGAAATCTGCAACTCCGGTAATAGTCAAAATACCATTTTTGATATTTACACCGATCTCTGCAGTATTCTGAATTGGCATCCAGGGCTTCAGGTCTTTATTTCTTTTTAAATTCTTAGAATTATTCATTTTCTATTCTTTAGTGATATATATTAGAGTTTATAATACGGCAAAGATATAGGAAGGAAGTATCACTGCTTTACACGATTACCTTAAAGAATTGTATGATTCACACATTTTCGATAAAGATGCGCCTTTTAGTTTTAAGGGATTTAAAATGGGTAGGTGTAAGGCCTGTAGTTTTTTTAAACTGATTGGAAAGATGGGCTGTACTGCTATAGTTCAACTTGTAGGAAATTTCGGTCAGTGTTAGTTCATCATAAATCAAAAGTTCTTTTACTTTCTCTATTTTATGAAGGATAATATACTGTTCGATTGTGATCCCTTTGATCTCGGAAAAGATATTGGCCAGATACGTATAATCGTGTCTAAGCTTTGAGCTGAGAAAACTGGAAAAATTCGTTTGTGGCAACTCTTCTGAATAGTGCACCATTTCAACGATTATAGTTTTAATTTTTTCGATGAGGATCGCTTTTTTATTTTCCATTATTTCAAGACCCGACTTGAGTAAGGCAGCCTGGAGCTGCTGTTCCATCTTGATTGATAATTTGCTGGAAATATTTACTTCACCTAACTCTACGGTTGTAAAAGGAATATTAAGTTTTTCCAACTCTGAGATCACGAGTAATTTACAACGTAAACTGACCATATTCCTAATATAAAGTTTCATTTGATGATTTTAAAAATTACAGTAACAAGAATGTCCTAATTTTGTAGATAAAAAATGTAAAAAGAGATTCAA
>JAYUWT010000275.1:0-4323 GCA_043753405.1 Saprospiraceae bacterium
AGAGCTCAATGCACCAAGATATGGCAGTGCCAATAAGCTTGGAACATTTGCATCATCCATGATATGGTAGCTGCCAAATCCATTCACTTCATAGGCATATATTTCACCATATCCCTGATGGATGACCTTGCTATATTCTTTGAGAGCAGCAGATACCTCTTTAGCCAGTTCGAAAAACATACCGGCTAATTTCTCATCTTTAACGATATTCAGGATCATTTCACCTGCTTGTTTTAAGGACACTACTGCAAAATAATTAGAAGGTATTAAAAATGGAAATAATGTTGCATCATCACTGGGCCTGAACATGGAGTTAATAAGGCCTACCGGCTTGGTAGGATATCCATAACCTCCCAGTGGTACTCCGTCAGTGGCCCAGGCGGTCCTTCTCTGAAATTTATAAGGACCTTGATCATTTTTTCGTTGTTGTTCTTTGAATGTCTTTAATGTTAGTTCCAGGGATTGTTTCCACTTGGTATCAAAAGGTTTCAAATCCCCACTTGCTTTCCAATATCCATAGGCCAAACGGATGGGATAACATAATGAATCGATTTCCCATTTACGTTCATGCACGCCGGGCTTCATTTCGGTAAGATCGGACTCTTTCCACTCGCTTACCCTGGCAGGATCTTTATAGAATGCATTCGCATATGGATCTATATGAATGAAATCTACCTGCCTCCTTATTACCCCTTCTATCAGGGTCTGAAGGGGTAGGTCATCTTTCATCAGCTGTAGATATGGCCACACTTGTGCTGTACTATCTCTTAACCACATAGCGTCAATATCACCGGTAATCACATACGTATCAGGTTTTCCATTGATAGATCCGAATTCAACTGTAGTATCGAGCGTATTAGGAAAACAATTCTCAAATAACCAGGAAAGCTCCTTATCAGGGACATTTTTCTTGAATTGAACTATAACCTGATCCACAGCCTTGCTTACAAATTTCCTGTCTTTCAAAGCAGGTCGCAAAGAATCATAATCAATTTTTTTGGTTGAAAACAAAGAGAATGGGTCAAATGAAGTTGCAATGCCTATCACACCCGCCTGCTGCATGAATTTTCTTCTTGACTTCATGTGTTTTAAATGCAAAATTTTAAAATCTGTTAATTATTTTGAGTGAAACTTTTCTGAAATTATCTAATCAAAATATGTGTTTTGATTGTAAATTTCGTTCTTCTTGTATTGAACTATTCAAATAGGATTCGAGGATTATCGTTTATTGAGCAGTCCATTTAAACTCCAAGGTATTATTTTTATTTTTTAAAATTAAAGAAAAAGAATTTCGTTTAAACTTATTGTCTTCCTAATTATTTTATCACATATGCGATTAATCATACTTTTTCTTTCTTTTTATTTGTTAAGCAATCAGTTAGATGCTCAAAAACTAAAACTATACGACTGGCATTCACTTCAATCATACCGCTCGGGAATAGATGTGGCCTTATCACCCAATTATATTATATATAATACTATAACCGGACTTCTTTTTATAAATAAGACCGACAATCAGGACATCCAGACCTATACTACTATTGATGGTCTCACTGAATCTAAGATACAGAGGATCATATACAATGATGAGGCACAGATGTTGTTTATTTATTACGCAGATGGCAGTATTGACCTGATGGATTCTGACAGGAATATTCAAAACATCCAGGATATAAAAAATAATAATGTACTGGTCCCAAATAAAGAATTAAATACCATTTCCTCTTTTGGCCGGTATATATACCTGAGCATGTCTTTTGGCCTTGCAGAATTTGACGCGGTAGACAGAGTTTTTACGAATACACTTTCTGTAGAAGGAGGTGTAAGCGGTGTGGCTATCGTAGGTAGCAGACTATTTATAATCAATCAAGGCAAATTATATACGGTAGATCGCGTTGTGAAACCAAATATTTCCTATATCGGCAACTGGTCTCTTTTAAATGATCCTATAAACGATATTTCAAATGTTATTAATTTTACCACACTGAATACATTTGATAGTAAGGTTTATACTACTTTTAAGAATAATCTATTCAGGGTCAATGATGCCCTGACATATGATAAAATAGATTCATTGACCACGATCATTAATGTCAAGTACATGAATGCCGGCAGCGATTATCTGATGGTCGGTGGCAGTTGCAATCAGGCCAATCTCCCCAATTCCGGATGCATCGGTGAGGTAGCGATCTATGATAAACTATTGAATAAAGTCGATTATAGCAGACAAAATATGAATGACAATAAATATGCCATTCAGGATGTCGATAAAATCTGGTTCGCAGATACCTATCATGGTTACAGAAATATCAACTTAAGTGACCTTAGAGCAAATTTTATAGATATTAATGACAGATCACCCTGGTCCAATGATGTTGTGGCTATGATCAAGACACCGGATGCCCTGTATGCTGCACCGGGCGGCCACAATCAGATCTATCAGGGTGTTGGTAATAAACAAGGACTTTTCAAATACAAAGATAATTCCTGGACCATCAGCAATGTTTATACCGATGCTTTTTTTGCTTATCCTGTCCCGATAGCGGATCTGTCCAATTTTGCATACAATGAAAATACAGGAGAGCTGGCAATTGCGTCATACAGTAATGGCCTGATATTGATAAACGGAGAGGAAAAGGTCCTCTATAATGATCAGAATTCAGCACTTCAGACATTGCCCGGAGATCCTCTCAACACCAGGGTGGGTGATGTTGAATATGACAAGGATGGTAATCTTTGGGCAGCAAATGTCCTTAGCCCAACTTCTGTCTTTGTAATGACCCCTGATAAATCAAATGCAGGATTTAAGAATAACTTTGGAGAGATCAAACTTACCCAGATTACGATTGATCCTGTCAATCAATATAAATGGTTTGTAGAACCGGCACGAGGGATCGTGGTCTATGATTCAGGTGACAATGTGCTTTCTTCCGGTGATGACAGATGGACAATCGTTTCCGTTTATTCTGATTTTGAAACTCAAAATATTCTTCCAAGGAGTATTTATAGTGATAGTGAAGGAAGGATCTGGATAGGAACAGTATCCGGTGTATTTGTCATTGATTGCGGAAGCGAGATATTTGAAGCAGATAATGACTGTAGTACCAGATATCCATACATTCAGGATGGAAGCGGTGTAGGAGCTTTTTTAAATGGCCAGACTGTCAATGTGATCACTGAAGATGGTGCCGGGAGAAAATGGTTTGGTACCAATAATGGAATATATGTTACCAATCCCGAAGTAGATGAAGTAGTTTTGAATTTGACGCCAAACAATTCACCTCTGGCGGATGCTAATGTGACAGTCATTGAAATAGAAAAGAAAACGGGTAATGTATATATCGGTACAAGTGCAGGCATCCAGTTATATAAAACGGATGCTTCTATAGGCAATGTCAATCATGATGCAAAATTGGTAATCTACCCCAATCCGGTAAAACCGGCTTATGAAGGCCCGATCGTGATCCAGGGTTTAGCCCATGAATCCAATGTTAAAATAGCAGATATTAATGGAAAATTGGTATTTGAAACTAAGTCTTTAGGCGGACAAGCTATTTGGTATGGTAGGGATCTCAGTGGTAATAAAGTAGGATCCGGAGTCTATAATGTGTTAGGAACCACGACGCTCAATATTGAAAATCCTTCCGGAATAATCGGAAAAATTATTTATATAAAATAAATATGGACAAATATTCAATAGGCATGATCGGCCTGGGCACGATGGGAAGTAATTTCATGCTTAATATTGCTGATCACAACCATAGCATCATAGGTTATGATAAAGATCCAATCCGTGTCAATGCATTAAAAACCCTTCCTAACTATAAGAATATTGATGCCACCGTCGAAATAACCGAATTTGTAGCAGCTCTTCAAAAACCTGCCAGGATCATATTATTGGTTCCGGCCGGACCTATTGTAGATTTTGTGATCAAGGATCTCATTCCACATTTGGAAGAAGGAGATATCATCATTGATGGTGGAAATTCATATTATAAAGACACTGATCGTAGATTCAATGAATTAAAGGGTCATGGTATTCATTTTATGGGAATGGGAATATCCGGTGGAGAAGAGGGTGCCCGTTTAGGTCCAAGTATCATGCCTTCAGGTGACAGGGCTGCGTATGAAAAAATGCAGATCATCCTCAATGATGTCTCTGCTAATTATAACGACCTTCCCTGCGCAAGATATATGGGCAATGCTTCTGCCGGCCATTATATTAAGATGGTCCACAATGGCATTGAATATGGCATGATGCAACTCATAGCAGAAACATATGACCTGCTTAAAAATGGGCTTGGATTAGATAACGATGCGATC
>JAYUWT010000276.1:0-4303 GCA_043753405.1 Saprospiraceae bacterium
TAATTTTGGATGTAAGCTCACTGACAATTGAATCTGAAGCCTGTGCAGATGAAGAATAAGTAAAAGCAATGTCAGCTCCAATCAGGTCATCATTTCATCTAAAAATACATCAACTATTAATGTTCAAAATTTAGGTCAGGGAATTTACCTGTACCGTCTGGTAGACTCTAACAGCAAAATAGGCTACGGAAAATTTATAGTAAAATAATATGATGTTATTACAGGGTAAAACTGTGCTTATCACCGGAGGGTCCAGAGGCATCGGAGCTGCAATAGTTAGACTATTTGCTGATCATGGAGCTGACATTGCTTTTACTTATTCTTCATCTGCACAGGCTTCAGATTCAATTGTCAGTGAGCTTACATCCAAAATTAAGATCATAGCATATCGATCAGATGCTGCATCTACATCTGCTGCAGAACAATTGGTAAAAGATGTCTTAATGGATTTCGGTAAAATAGATGTCTTGATCAATAATGCAGGAATTACAAAAGATGGACTATTATTAAGAATGAATGAGGAAATGTGGGACAGTGTCATGGATACTAACCTCAAATCTGTTTTCAACCTTACCAAATATGTTATCAAACCTATGTTGCGTACAGGTGGAAGTATCATCAATATGAGTTCCGTAGTAGGGGTTTTTGGAAACGCAGGCCAGGCCAATTATGCAGCATCTAAGGCCGGGATAATAGGTTTCAGCCAGTCCATAGCAAAAGAAGTTGGAAGTAAAAATATCAGATGTAATGCAATTGCCCCGGGATTTATTTCTACTGAAATGACCCATGTACTCGAAGATGGAACGAAAGATGCTTTCCTGAATAATATCCCTTTAAAACGTTTGGGGGAAGCCACTGAAATAGCAAACGTGGCATTATTCCTTGCATCTGATCTTTCTTCATATGTCACCGGACAGGTATTGAGGGTCTGTGGCGGTATGTGTATATAAAGGCAGAAGTCAGAAGTCAGAAGTCATAAGCCAGAAGATATAAGGATGCTTCTTAAGACAACATACTTTATTTATCTTAACCAGAAAATGAATTAAAATTTTGATAAATAATTGAATATCAATTATTTGATTTAAGGCTAATTTGTTTTTATAATAAATAAACAGATATTATGAGTAGTATGAAAGACCTTGAGGATTTTAATCCTGACAGTAAGATCTGGATCTTTACAGCGAACCGGTTAATGACTACTGCTGAAGTAACTCAGATCTCCGCTAAACTAAAGGATTTTACGAAATCATGGGTAAGTCATAATAACCAACTCAAAGCCGGGGCCTTTATTCTCCACAAAATTTTCATTGTACTGGCTGTGGACAATTCTGCAGCCATGGCAAGTGGTTGCTCGATTGATACGGCTATGAGATTTATTCAGACCATTCAGATCGATTTTGGCATTGACTTTTTGGACAGACAATCTTTTGTGTTTCTTGATGGAGCTAATCAGATACATCACGTAAGAAAAAGTGAACTTGGCAAAAAAGTTGTTTCGGGAGAAATAACAGACGACACTTTATTCTATGATACACTTGTAGAAAATTTAGGTGAATTCAAGACCGGACTAATCAAACCGAGAAATTCATTCTGGATGAAAAATATTGCATAGATTCCGAAATCAATCTTTATTTTTCATTACTTGCCATTGATTTTCCGGCAATATAACCGGTTGTCCAGGCATTCTGGAAATTAAACCCACCCGTGATTCCATCCACATCAATTACTTCACCTGCAAAATACAAACCATTGATCTTTTTGCTTTCCATGGTCCTATGATCGATTTCTGAAAGATCCACTCCCCCACAGGTCACAAATTCTTCTTTAAAAGTTGTTTTTCCGCTGATAGCATGGATCTGATTGGTCAATATATTCCATATATTATCCAGAACTTTATTGGATTGGTCGGCCCAAAATTGACCCTCTTTCACGCCTGTCATTTCCATTAAAAAACGCCAGAGCCTTGACGGAATACCAAATCTTGTTCCCGATATGATCATGCTTTTATTTTTAGTGTCTCTTAGTTTATAAAGTTCTGTTTTTACTGTATTGATATCCATATCTGCGACCCAATTGATTGATATGTCATACATATATGCTTTTTCAAGCAGGACCCGCGCACCCCAGGCGGATAACTTCAAAATGACGGGACCGCTGAATCCCCAATGAG
The DNA here is from genome assembly GCA_043753405.1 of Saprospiraceae bacterium. Classification (GTDB taxonomy): domain Bacteria; phylum Bacteroidota; class Bacteroidia; order Chitinophagales; family Saprospiraceae; genus Parvibacillus. The sequence continues at coordinate 2,171 of JAYUWT010000276.1, forward strand.
TGATCAATAGCGGGCCTTTCCACTCTAGTTTTGTTCCTAATATTTTGACTCTTGCTAACGGAACTGAAACACCTTGCAAAGAGCAAATTGTGTTTTCCGGACTGTTAAATGTAAATAATGAAGGTGCAGGAGGCATTATATTTATACCATGTTTTGTGATCCATTCAAACCCTTCGGCCTTTGGAAAACCACCGGTGGCAATCAGGATTTTATCGTAATGTTCTATGGTGCCAATAGAAAATGAAACTTCAAAAGTGTTTCCATTGTTAGACTCGGTTACTTTAAATCCATTGACTCCCATCCTTGTAATTACGTCGATGCCGGCTTTTTCAGCTTCAGTGACCAGGCAATTTATTATGGTTGATGAATTATTTGTAACCGGGAACATTCTGCCATCGTCTTCTACTTTCAGCCCAACTCCTTTTGATTCAAACCATTGAATGGTATCTTCCGGACCAAATTCATGCAAGATTTTTTTTATAAACCGTTGGCCTCGAGGATATTGTTTCGAAAAAGTATCTATATCTGAAGGACGATGGGTCACATTGCATCTGCCACCGCCGGACACCTTAACTTTAGCAAGAATATTTTGGCTCTTTTCAGCAAGTGTGATTTGAGCATCGGGATCATTCAGTGCTGCTGTTATCGCAGCCATAAATCCGGCTGCACCACCACCGATTATTAATACCTTCATTCAGATGATATCAGTAAGCCCGGGCTGAGCTCTTCTCCATATAATTAATAAATGCCTTATTGACTACTTTTGTGCCTCCGGGTGTAGGATAATCACCCGAAAAATACCAATCCCCAAGGTTATCAGGACAGGCCAGATGCAAACCTTCTATGGTCTGAAATAAAACCTCAAGTTCATATTTGAGATCCTCAGGCCTCACAATTGCCGCAATCCTATCACTGATCTGCTTGTCAGAGAATAAAGCGTAAAGTTCTTTGACATAATTGACCATTTGTTCTTTGGGAAGTTGCTCCTGAGCTTTACATTTTTGAAAGATCTCTTCAATAAAATCATCTTTACCTGCTTCTTCACAAAGTTCGATCATAGCTTGAAAAGCCACAAAAGATTTCATTACTGACATATCGATACCGTAACAGTCCGGGTATCTTATCTGAGGTGCTGAGGAAACGATGATTATTTTCCTGGGAAAGAGTTTGGATAGAATATTGATTATGGATTCTTTAAGTGTTGTGCCCCTCACTATGGAATCATCCAATAAAACCAGTGTATCCTCATCATTGCGGACGATGCCATAAGTCACATCATATACATGTGACATAAGGTCTCCTCTGCTCGAAGCATCTGCAATGAAGGTGCGGATCTTAGCATCTTTTACAACGAGTTTTTCCGTTCTGACCCTCATACTTAATATCCTGTCCAATGCATCTGCAGATGGATGTGGCCCAAGCTCAAGGATCTGCTCCCGCTTGATCTTGTTCAACCGTTTTTCCAGACCTTCGATCAGGCCATAAAAAGCAGTTTCAGCGGTGTTCGGAATATAGGAATAAACTGTATTTTCGAAATCGTAATTGACCATTTTTAGGATAGGCTCTGATAGCTGTTCTCCAAGTTGCTTTCGTTCCAGATATATCGTTTTATCATTTCCGCGGGAAAAATAAATATGTTCAAACGAACAAGCTATTTTTTTTGCAGGTTCTGTATACGGAGTAATTTCAAGTTGTCCACTTTTCCGAATGATCAATGACTTACCGGGTGGGACCTCATTTACGTGACGAAAACGCACTCCAAATGCTGTTTGCAATGCAGGTCTTTCACTTGCTATAGCTATTACTTCATCATCCTGGTAATAAAATGCCGGCCTGATACCATGTGGATCTCGCACCACAAAAGCTTCACCTGTGCCGATCATACCCATCATCGCATACCCACCGTCAACTTTCTTAAAAGCCCTGCGCAGCACGTTATTTACATTAAGGTCATTTTTTATCTTATCACTTATCTCCTGATTAGAATAACCCACCTTTTTGAAATGATCAAATAATTGCTGAACTTCATCATCCAGAAAATGGCCGATCTTTTCCATCATAGTCACTGTGTCAGAGCGTTCTTTAGGAAATTGGCCAAGCTCTATCAGTTCCTGAAAAAGTTCATCCGTATTG
>JAYUWT010000277.1:0-4303 GCA_043753405.1 Saprospiraceae bacterium
ACAATTTTATAAAATTCCAGTCCGCAGAAGAAACTTATTAGAAAAAATAATAATGTGTATGTCCATTCGGAAAGCAATAAACTTCCGATCACAAAAAAAGAAAAAAATATAGCTGTGTACAGCCTTATTAGTATATCCTTTTTCATACGAACAACTTATTCTTCTTAAAATAAGATTGAAAGAATTGAGTACTTAGCATGAGCACAAGGACACTTATCAATAACAACCACAATGGTACATTATAATTGTCGATCCGGTCCATATTTAATACATCATCCTTTATAAAAAACTGTACGAGTACCGTTAGAGCATTATTAATAAAATGAGCGATCATCGGATAGATGATATTGCCTGACCACATCATTAAGTATCCAAGGACAAGACCTAAAATCATGCGCGGGATAAATCCTTCAAATTGTAGATGAATAGCACTAAAAATGATTGCCGTTACCCAGACATTGATGTGTGGATTTAATATCAGTTTGCCCATGAAATGTTGTAAGAATCCTCTGAAAACCAACTCTTCACCAATGGCAGGAACCATTGCTATCAATAAGATATTGACTAAAAGGACAAAAATTGATTCAGAGGTTAACATTAGTTTTACTAATTCTGCCGTATTATCTTCCATTTGCTTAAATACTGATGGAAGGGGTATGTATTTATTAACTTCAGCTCCAAACTGTACTAAGGGATATGCTACCAGTAATATGAAAATACCGCATAAGGCTGCATTGGGGTTTATTTTGTGACTAAAGTGGAAAAGCGATGATCCTGTGCGCTTTTTATAAAGAATCAATGTCATAATAGCCGGCATTATAAACATAAAAAGATGTTGTAAAAAAATAGCTAATCGATAGACCCAAGCTATCTTTTGAGTTTCTGCTGCTGAGAGGCCTGACAAATTAAGAATTCCGATCTCGACGCCGGTCATCTTGCTTAATAGTATTGCAAGACCGGAAGCAATTATTGCACCTATGACTATAAAAGACAATAGAATTAAGAGCCATTTGATCCAAAAAGAAACATCTCTTTCGTTAAGTTGCTCAGGTTGTGATATCATACTAAAGATGAAAATTCTGATAAATATTATTAATATTAAGCACTCAACTGAACAAAGGTGATGCTATTTTAAGATTACAAAGATAGAATATTACCTTTATACCATGCATTAATTTACTTTTTTGCATTTTTCTAAATTTACAAGCAGCCAGGAAATGGTAGAAACAAAACTCAGCGTCAACGTAAACAAAATTGCTTTAATTCGTAATTCAAGAGGTGCAAATTATCCGGATCTGCTACAAATGTGTTTGGACCTGGAAACATATGGTGCTGATGGTATTACCGTCCATCCGCGACCTGACCAAAGACATATAAGGTATGATGATATACCTGTGTTAAGGAATAATATACACACAGAACTAAATATAGAAGGATACCCCACAGAGGAATTTATCAAATTGGTCATAGACAACCGGCCGGCGCAGGTGACTTTGGTGCCTGACCCCCCCGGTGCCTTAACTTCTGATCAAGGCTGGGATTTTCAAAAAAATTTTGATTTGTTGAAGCGCATCATTCCATTATTTCAAACATCAGGTATTAGGGTCTCACTTTTTGTGGATGCTATTGAAAGTAGTGCTGAGATGGCAAAGGAAGTGGGGGCAGACAGGATCGAATTATATACTGGTCCTTATGCACATGATTATAATACTGCTAAGGACAAATTAATAACAGGTCATATAAAAGCTTCTCACAAAGCAATAGATCTTGGGATGGGCGTCAATGCAGGTCATGATCTGAACCTTGACAATCTGGCTTTTTATAAAAGATCCCTTCCTATGCTTGAAGAAGTGTCTATCGGTCATGCCTTAATCGTAGACGCGATGTATTATGGTTACTCTAATGTTATGCATATGTATAAAGACAGATTGGTCAATCCTCAAAATTATTAACCAGCTTACTGTGAAATGTTAATCGGTAAATAAGTTGAAAGTTGCACAGTTATAAGTTTCACTAAACCGGCTACGCGTGTTTACAAAATATGACTTTGACATTCAATTATTTATCCTTAATTCAGTAATTGTACTACTCACACTAAGCTAACCTAATTCTATTTTAGATAAAGTCATTTTATCGCTAGAATTGATTGGTTAGGTTCAGAATTTGAATTTATTATTGCCTCAATGTTAAAAAAACATTAATATTTATTTGGGAAATACAAATTAAGTTTGCTACTTTTGGAATTCTTATTGTAATTAGTTAATTAAATAATCAAAATGTTCAGGCATGAAAAAAACAATGTTTACACTATTAATGCTGGTTTTTGGACTTAGTGCTGTTATGGCACAACGTTCTATTTCCGGTACTGTAGTCGATGCGAAATCGGAGCCTTTGATTGGAGCTAGCGTTCTGATCCAGGGTACTTCAAGTGGAACAGTATCAGACGTAAATGGTGCTTTCCAATTAAATGTTCCAAGTGGTGCAGTTTTAGTTATATCATACACAGGATATGTAACCAGAACGGTAACTATTGACGGAGCTTCCAATAATTTATTGATCACATTGGATCCGGACCAACGATTGTTGGATGAGGTAGTAGTTACCGCTTATGGTATTGAAAGAAAAAGAAATGATCTTTCAATTTCTGCTCAGAAAGTGACCGGAGATGAGGTAAATCAGGTTAGAAGTAATAACTTCGTTAGTGCACTTTCAGGTAAAGTGGCCGGCCTTGATATAAGGACCAACAATAACATGGGTGGTTCTACCAATGTGGTATTAAGAGGTTCTAAATCCATCACTGGTAACAACCAGGCACTATTCGTAGTCGATGGCGTTCCTATTTCCAATGCTACACTCAACAGCGGTGGTACAGCTAGTGGTAGAGCAGGGTTCGACTATGGATCTGCAGCAGCAGACATCAATCCGGATGACATCGACCAGATCACTGTATTGAAAGGTGCAGCTGCAGCTCTTTACGGAAGCAGAGGTGCCAATGGTGTTATATTAATAACTACTAAAAAAGGTAAAAAAGATAGATTCAATGTTACATTAAATACTGGTTTGACCTTTGGTAAAATTGATAAAACTACATTTATCAAACACCAAAAAGAATATGGTGCAGGATACGGACAAGACATTTATGACTATGAGCCAAATCTGGGTTTCTTCTCTTCTGACTTGTTTACACCTGGAGTTCAGGCTCCTTATGTTCCGGTAACGGAAGATGGTGCAATGGGTGCAAAATTTGATCCAAATCTGCAGGTATATGACTGGAAATCACTGGATTCTAAATCTCCAAGTTTTGGTAAAACAACTCCTTGGGTAGCTGCTAAAAATGATGCATCTGAATTCTTTCAGACAGCAGTATCAAGCAATCAAAGTATCTCTATCGAAGGAGGAAGCAATTCAGCTCTTTTCAAATTGGGATATACCAGAAATGATGAAAAAGGTATGTTACCTAACAGTAATATGGCTAAAAATATCCTTAATTTAGGAGGTACAATTCAACCTAATGAAAAATTCCGCGTAAGTTCTTCATTGAACTTTACAAACCAGACTGCTGTAGGTAGATATGGTTCAGGTTATGACAACCGTAACCCTAATACAATGTTCAGACAATGGTGGCAACCGAATGTTGATATCCTTGAGCAAAAAGAAGCTTATGAGCGTTTTGAACAAAATGCAACCTGGAACCCTGCTGCGATTGAAGTGGATGCAACTCCTATTTATTGGGATAATCCTTACTTCTCCAGATTTAAAAATTTCCAGAATGACTCACGTAACCGTTTCTTTGGTAATGTCTCAGCTCAATATAATATTATACCGGCGTTGAGTATTATTGGACGTATAGGTGGCGATGTAGCTTTTGATCAACAGGAAGAAAGATTGAATAAGAATTCTGTAGACCATGGATTTTATAGTATCTTTAATAGAACAAATAAGGAATTTAACTATGACTTATTAGCTAATTTTAGAAAAGATCTAAGCTCTATGATCAGTCTTGATGTTACGGCAGGTACGAACATCAGAAGAAGTTATTTGAATTCTATTTATAGTGCTACTAACACCAATTTAGTTGTCGATGGTCTTTATTCTATCGGAAACTCTTCAGGTGTTCCTGTAGCACCGATAGAAGTTTATCATCCGATCGGAGTTGACGGTTTGTTTGCAACTGCCACTGTGGGTATCGCTAAAATGGTATTCGTAGAAGGAACTATCAGAAGAGATCAATCTACTACGCTTCCTATTGGAAATAATACGTATGTATATCCTTCAATTTCTGCAGGATTTTTATTCTCCGAAG
>JAYUWT010000278.1:0-11647 GCA_043753405.1 Saprospiraceae bacterium
TTATAAGAGTTTTTAATAACTCAAACAATACCTTCGGGGATGGATTTATTGAAAAATTATTTACATCACTTCCGGAAGGGGTCAGTGTCGGAAATCCTGTATTTGCAAAAAATTCACCAAACGTGATCGCATTTGATTACTTGGAAGAAGGCATTGCAGAAGTTTACCAATTATGGGGGGCGAATATTGAAAACGGTAATACAGGTGTCATCTTTGATAATCAGGTGATCTCTTATCCATGCTTTTCCAGAGATGATAAGTTCTTGATCTTCAATGCGAAGAACTCGACAAATAACGATGTTATTGCAGTCCAGGAATTAAACCCGAATAAGATCACTCCGAAAGGATCGCCACAAATATTAATAGACAATTCTACTTGGGGAACATGGTTTGCTACAGGCGAAAGAGTAATTAGCGGAACCATCGGTTTAAAAGAACTACAGGATGAAATAAGTGTTTATCCGAATCCGGCGGATAATGCACTTTCTGTAAAATGGATCGCTGATGAAAATCTGAATGGCCGGATCAATGTACTGGATGTCAAAGGACAGATAGTATTCAGTCGTGAAGTGACTCTGAAAGTTGGTACAAATCAGGAATCCATCAACATTAGTCACTTACCTGCAGGTTCTTATTTTGTGGAGGCTCAAAAAGGCCAGCTTAAGAAGTCAGTTAAATTAATTAAAAATTAAATTACTCTGAAATCCAATTAATAAAAATCCTTTCTTATCTATGATGAGAAAGGATTTTTAATTTATTATTATGCTGGTCAATAAAGGAAAAAAGGATCCTAATATTAAAATACTAATCATCCGGTTTAGTTCGATCGGTGACATCGTATTGACCACTCCGGTCATTAGATGCCTCGCTTTACAATTGAATGCAGAAGTCCACTTCCTCACTAAGGACAGTTTCAAAAGTTTATTATCCGGCAATCCATATTTAAATAAAATATGGTCGTTGTCTGAAAATATGATTGACTTGATCAGGGAATTAAAAGATGAAAAGTTTGATTTTGTGGTAGACCTCCACAAAAATCTGCGTTCTATAAGGCTTTGCTTCAGCATGGGTGTCAAAAGACTTACCTATGACAAAACAACATTTGAAAAATTTTTAATGGTCAATTTTAAAATCAATATTCTCCCGAAAATACATGTTGTGGACCGCTATTTAAAATCTGTAGAGGTCCTGGGAGTTAAAAATGATGGAAAGGGACTTAATTTTTTCATTAATCAGGATTTAGATGTTTCTCTATTAATACCCAACATTCCTTTCGTGACTGCAGTCATAGGCGCTACACATTATACAAAGCGGTTACCTGTCAAAAAATGGATCGAATACATCAATTCAAGCCTCGAATATTTTGTACTTTTAGGAGGTATGGATGATATTAAAGCTGCAAATCAAATTATTGAAAGTTCAGGTACAAACGTCATCAACCTTGTCGGTCTGACTACACTCCAGGAGTCTGCAAAAGTAATATCCGCCTCAACGAGAATTGTCACCAATGATACAGGAATGATGCATATAGCAGCAGCTCTGCAAAAACCCATTTGTTCAATGTGGGGAGGAACAATTAAAGAATATGGATTTTGGCCGTATTTTCCTGATGGAATTGACTTAAATATAAATCTTGAAGTCACACAATTAAAATGCCGCCCTTGTTCTAAATTTGGTAGGAATGATTGTCCTTTAGGACATTTCAAATGTATGAAAGATATTAGTTTTGAAAAAATTAAAGAAGGAAAACTGAATTAAACAAATTCATTTATCAGAGTTGTTATATTGGTTTTGGAATTTATTTAACATGATTGCAGATAATTTAATTGACTTACCTGATCAAATATTTGTGACGGGAATAGGAACAGGAGTTGGTAAAACAGTGGTCAGTGCTTATCTATGCAAGTATTATGGTTTCGATTATTGGAAACCAATACAGGCTGGAGAATTACACAATTCAGATAGCCAATTAATAAAGAAATTATCACCGGACACTTTTATTTGGCCTGAACGATACAAGTTGAATAACCCAATGTCTCCCCATGCTGCTGCTGAGATCGATCATATTTCAATAAAATTGGAAGATTTCAATTTATCGACCAGGAATAAACTGATCGTTGAGGGTGCGGGCGGCCTTATGGTTCCTATCAATTCGAAAAATTTAATTCTTGATCTCATCGATTTTTTAAGGTTGCCGGTAGTATTGGTAATAAGAGATTATCTGGGATGTATCAATCATTCCCTGCTTAGTATTGAAGTCTTAAGAATGAGGGAATTGGTGCTCTCTGCGGTCATATTTAATGGAAATTTTGCTCCTGCCACCCTCTCCTATTTAAAAACAACAATCCGGGAAATTCCATTTATTCACCTGAAGGAAATGGATTCCATTATTTAGCTGTAATTTTATCTCAAATTAAATATTCAAAATATGGATTTGACAGGACCGATTTGGTATCCCTATACTCAAATGCAAACATCACGGGAACCACTTAAGATATTGAGTGGTGATGGCGTTTATTTGAAGGATCACAATGGTAATGATTACATCGACGCGATCTCTTCCTGGTGGGTTAATATCCATGGGCATGCCCAACCTGATATAGCAGAAGCGATAGCCCTGCAGGCAAAAAAACTGGAACAAGTCATTTTTGCGGGTTATACACACGAACCGGCACTAGAACTTGCCCAAAAATTGTTGTCAAAATGCAGGTTATCCGACGGTAAGGTCTATTATTCGGATAATGGATCGACCAGTGTAGAAATAGCGATTAAAATGGCAATTCAGTATTTTTATAATACAGGAAGCCCCAGGACAAAGATCCTGACATGGGAAAATGACTTTCATGGAGAAACATTTGGAGCAATGTCTGTCAGTGACCAGGGTGGTTTGAATGCAGCATTCACTGATCTCATGTTCGAGACAATAAAAATCGCGATACCGGGCTCAATTGAAGATGAAAAGGAGTGGGTAGCTTTCAAGAATATGGTTTCAAGCGAAACTTTCGCCGCTTTCATATTCGAACCTCTGGTACAAGGTGCAGGTGGTATGGTCATGTATGACAATGAAATTCTTGAAAAAGCTTTGACAATAGTCCGTCAAACACAAACCATCATAATAGCTGATGAAGTGATGACAGGATTTTACAGGACAGGAACTTTTCTTGCATCTGAACAGGTCAATATTCAACCGGATATCATCTGCCTTGCAAAAGGACTGACCGGAGGTTTTCTTCCACTTGCTGTTACCATATGCAATGACAAGATCTTTAGAGGATTTCTGTCAGAGGAAAAAAATAAGGCCTTATTTCATGGACACAGCTACACTGCCAATCCGTTAGGGTGTGCTGCAGCATTGGCTTCAATAAAATTGACGGAAGATGTCGCATTTATTGCAAATGTTTCCATGATTAAGTCAATAATGAATGCAAGGAAATTAAGCTACAATACAGCCCAGCCTGCCTTAAATGCAAGATCTACAGGAACCATATTTGCACTTGATATTCCGACGAATGACAAGGGTTACTTTAGCCAGCAATTTGATAACATCAATGAATTTTTTTTAGAACGCAATATCATTCTAAGGCCTTTAGGAAATGTCCTTTACATTATGCCTCCTTTAGTGATCTCAAGTGAAGAACTTCATTATATTTTTCAAAAAATAGATGACTATTTGAGTTACCTGAATGATCTTGCTTTTGAAAACAACAAAAAGCAAAAACAGCAAGATTAATATACTGCTTGAAATTTGGTCATTGGGAACTTCCATTCATCATTCGTCATTCATCATTCATCATTCATCATTTATAATTTATAATTTAGTCATCCTACTTCTTTCACTTTCATTTTTTGGGAAACTATTAACAAATATAATTCCATATCAGATAATTAATAGTTCTTTTCATCCGTTCATAACGTATTATTAAGTTAATTAAAATATTATTATGTACAAGTTATTAGTTCTTTTGGCTCTTATTGTTATGAATTCCCTACACTTGCAAAGTGAGACCCCCGTAAAATCTAAGATCGATCAGGTCGTGGTGTTTCGAAGTGGCGCCCAGATAAAACGTACTGCTAAAGTTCAATTGAAAACCGGTAATAATACTATTGTATTTGGTAATTTACCGGCAGGATATGATGAATCAAGCATTCAAATAAAATCAGGTTCAAAGGCCGAAATAATAGCTATTGCATTCAGGAAAAATTTCGAAAGTGATTTTGATTCAAACCCAACCTATAAGTCATGGCAGAATCAATTAGACCTTATTTTAAAGAGGAAAGAAAATGAAAATGTGGTATATGAGACCTGGAAAGAAGAAGAACATTTGATTCTTTCAAATAAAAAGGTCAATGGTGAAAATACCGGACTAAGCAGTGAACAACTATCCAAAATTGCAGATCTCTACCGCACAAGATTATTGAATGTAAAACAACAATTAGTTGAAAGTAAACGACGGTTAGCTGAAATTGAAAAAGAAATTATCAAAATTCAATCGCAGATGAATGAATGGATGGGTAAAAATAAAATTATCAATAATGGCGAAATTGTTATCGATCTGATCTCAAACTTTACTCTAGAGGACCTTATCGAAGTTTCATATATTGATAATAGAGCTTATTGGACTACTAGTTTCGATCTACGGCTTGAGAATTTGCAAAAGCCACTAAACCTTATTTCTAAAGGGAAAATAATACAATCTACAGGAGAGAATTGGGACAATGTTAAAATCACCTTGTCGACAGGCGATCCGAGACTTAGCACTCAATTGCCAACACTTACTCCATGGTTTTTATATTATCTGCAGGATTATTACACTCAAAATAAAAGATATAACGATTTAGAAAAAATAGCTCAAACCAGAGCAAATGTGCGGACCTCAGCTACAGATGGTGTAGCGGTTGAATCTGATGAAGTAGTAAGTCGGGAAAATATCACCTTTATGGAATACATTCTACCCAACAAAATGGATATACCATCTGACAACAAACCACATGAGGTAAAAATGCAGGAAGTGGATCTAAAGGCTGATTACGATTATATCGCTGCTCCTAAACTTGATCATCATACATACCTGCAAGCCAATATATCTGAATGGAGCCAGTACAACTTCAGTTCTGGTGAAGTAAAATTGTATTTCGAAGGAACATTTATAGGAACCTCTTATCTGGATGCTGCTGATGTATCAGACACAATGAAGATATCACTTGGTCCGGATATCGCGATCTCCACGAAACGTGAAAAGCTAAAAGATTTCAAAAAAACAACTTTCCTGTCTTCCAAAAAGCAAATGCAATCCGGCTGGGAAATAACCGTCAAAAATAATAAACCAAATACTGTGGAGATCACATTATATGATCAGATACCTTTGAGTTCTGACAGCCAGATGGAGATAGAAACAGAAGAATTATCAGGTGGTAAATTAAATAAAGAAACCGGTATCGTAGAATGGAAACTCACCTTAAAACCGGGCGAGCAGATCAAAAAGCGAATCATTTATTCTGTGAGGTTACCGAAGGATAAACGGATAAATTTGTAAGACAAGAGGTCAGAAGTCAGAAGTCAGAGGTCAGAGGTCAGAAGTCAGAGGCCAGACATCAGAATAACCACAAAACAATTCTTGGGGTCTTTGTGAAACTTTGGGACTTCTTTGTGAAACTTTGCGAAATAGGCATCAGATGCTAGACACTAGATTCTAGACGCTAGAGCTTCACGCAGCTTTGCTTTCTTCGCGTAACTTTGCGATACAACTTTTTAGTAGGCTGATGGCTCATAGCTGATGGCTGATGGCTTTTTCATTGAAACTAGTTTATTCATCCTCTCGATTATTACAAATTACTGATTGACACTTACTGATTACCTATTAAAGATTACCTATTACAGATTACCCATTACCTATTATGAAAGTTTGGAGTTAGATGTTTGTCGTTTGGTTATTACCAATTACAGATTACCAATTACAGATTACCAATTACTTATTTTACTTTCCGAAACTTTGCTTTCTTCGCGAAACTTTGCGACACAACTAAAAAAACAACACAAGCCAGTTTTAGCACCTGGCTTGTGTTTGAGTAATAAATTTAAGTCATTGCTGACCAAAATAAAATTGAAAAAAATAATAAGAACATTTGTAGATCTTCTGATTTGAAGTATTTTAACCAGTTTGAATACAATTAATTTTTTAAAACCTAAATTCATACATTAGATGCGCACCCAACATCTGATATTTCTCATCAATGGATGAGGCATTTGTTGCAAAATTATTTGGATTTATATTTGCTCTGATCGCCAGAGCCAATACATTGCGTTCATTAAATGGAAGTCCTATATGAGCCTGAGCCAGATAAGACAAGCCTATCTGCCTCTTGTATAAACCTGTATTGCTTATCAGTCCGAAATCATCGGCAGTGGTCATTACAAAACCTGTCTGTTTGGAAGATAAGTTGAAATTAACCCCTGCTTCTAAACCCCATTCAAAATAATCGTTATGTTTCTGAAAACCAATAGTAAGGGGTATACTCCATAAGTGGTGATAATAATGACGAACTTCTCTTCGGGTTATTCGGCTTTCCGTTATTATTGGGCCCCTGATCACTGTAATAGTATCTCCATTCTGTGATTCAGTAATCGAAATAATTCCAATCGTAGTATCACTTCTGGTAAAATTCTGGTTGAGGGACATTTTTCTTGTTATCCTGTCATAATTAATGCCACTTTTGATATACCACGGAGTTCTCCTATTTGATATCTTGCCATACAAAGCTGCTTGCAATCCTTCCAATGTCGATTCATTGTTTTTGCGAAGATCCAGTACTGCAGCGTTATTATTGTATTGGAACGAAGTAAGAGGATAGAAATACCCGACTTCAGGAATAACTGAAAACATCCATTGTTTTTTTCTTTTAAATGTAGGACATTTTACCCCCGGTAAGGTTAAACTATTGTCTTCACTATAATTGTTTGATATTACCGATTTAACGTTGGCTGGTTCAAGTTGGGGTAAATCCGAATTAATTGATAAATCTGAACTATTGCTTTTTGATGTAGTGGTATAATTTAGGATGTTTTCTTCATAATTTCCAATTATACTACCTCTATTTTTGCCTATCGGAGTCCCACTACTATTTACATTACTATTGATCAATTTGTACTCAGAAGAGCCTGACTTTTTATTAAAATTTTCATTTGCTTTATCATTGTGTGAATTAGTAGAAAATTTATCTTTATCAGAATTGAGCTTAGAAATAATTCCTGATTTAATTTCATTATTTAGTGATTGTTCATTTGCCTGAGATTTTGAAATTGAAATCAAACTTTTAGTGGTCCTATCGGAGATGTTATTCTGAATTTCCATTGAAGTTTCTTTACCTTTCTGGAGTTCTGATTTAGGTCGTACTTCCGGATCTATCTGGCGCTTAATGGTCCACATATACATACTCAATGTTGCAAGTAATACAGCTACTGAGCCAGCTAACCAAAATAATAAAGGGTATTTGCGGCTTTCTTTTCCAAAGAGGTCTGCAATAAGGAGCTCTGTATTCACAGGAACTTCATATTCATTCAATCGTTGCTGAATGTTTTTTTCTAAATCTTTATATTTCATAATAAAGCAATTCTTGCATTATATAAATTGGTGTTGTTTTGGTCTTCCATATTTGTGATCAATTCGACAAGTTTCATACGAGCTCTCGTAAGTGTAGATCGGGATGTTGATTCTGTTATATTTAGTACTTCACTTATTTCTTTGTGGTTAAATCCTTCAATAACAAACATATTAAAAACTATATTCTGGCTTTCTGTCAGTTTATTGCAAAGTTCCATTATTGCTTCTACAGACATTGAACTATATATATCAGGTACATAACTGTGGTCATTGAATTCGATCTCTTTTTCATCAACAAACTTCAGCTTTTGCAATTTCTGATTCAATTTCAAACAGTTATTAACTGCGATCCTCCTGGCCCAGGCCATAAAATCAGATTCACCACTGTATGTGTGAATATACTTAAATATATTGATAAAAGTTTCCTGTACAGCATCTTTGGCAGCTTCTTTATCCTTACAATATCTCATACATATAGCTAAAAGCTTTGGTGCAACAGAATGCACCAAAAGCTCTTGACTAGTTCGCTGCTGTTGAAGACAGCCTTGGAGAATATTGTCTAAATTCACTCCCTACAAAATTTTTACCTTTTTATGTGCAACAAAACAACCTGTAAATGCGTCCGGAACTACCACATAGTATATTCCCGGAGGCAGACCGGCTGCATTTTGCGTAACTAAATCTGTATTTAAATCATTTTCTTTATATATCGCTACGTTTCCCTCTGTGCAATTAAAACATGAACCATCAGTTTCATAATCAATTATATTACCAATTAATGTGATGCTATCCGATAAATTATGCACTTTCAATAATTCAAGATTGGGTAATTGTATTTGAAAACCATCCTGGCATTTGGAATTGAAAATAGCTCCATACAATATATATCCAGTCTCCAAAACATTCAAATCGACAAGATCCGCAGGACCATTTAATGTTTTATAATATCCTTGTTGTACCCCATTTAAGCTTCCGGATAGGAAATTTCCATCCAATGTATATAAATTCTTGTTGCAGCTTAAAGGTTGGCTGGATATGTAAACTGATTCCTCAGGATCAATAGTAATTGAAGCTGTAGCAGTGCATCCCGTACTGCTCGTCACTGTAACTGAATATGTAGTGATTGTAATAGGTTCGACACTTAGGAATTCTGTTGTTTCACCATTAGACCACAAAATTGAATTGAAATTATTTCCATCCAGCTTAAAATAATAAGGTGATTTACAGGAATAATTTTGAATATGAACCTGGGGTATTCCAGAGATTGAAATTGAAAAAATCTGATTACAACCCGGTAGTTCGTTATCTGTCACTGTAACCTGATACAATATATTTTTTAAAGAATCGGAAGGCACCGTTTGTAGAGCCACACCGTTGCTCCACAGATATGCATAATTACCTGAGCCACCTGTAACATTTATGGTCAATGGGCCACATGGACCCGTGAAAGTACCCTGCAGATTACAGATCAAATTACAAACATTCAAATGGTATGTGGAAGTGTTGGTATCATAATCTTGTGGAACACTTGATTTGTTGTCACCGACATTCACACCGATGATTTGAATATCATTTGTGGTGCAAAAATATTGTTTGATATTAAATGAAAATATTCCATTTACTACAGGCACTATTACCACATTTTCATTTTGACTGAGGATTAAATATCCATCGACAACCAGAGTGCCATTACATTCAATAGTTCCATCTACTATTACATTGGGAAGCGTAATAATTATATCATCGAGTATCACATCATTATCAAACGGGCCAACAGTTACGGATACAGAAGCACCCGGCGGACATCCTGCAGGATTTACAGTTATTTTCAAAATTGCTCCTTTTGGCATTTTTCCGCAAAAACTACCATTTTCATCTGTATAACCATAAGAAACTCCAAAATTGGAGGAGTCGATCGTAGCCATGACCTGCACTTCTGCTGATTTAACCGGAACTCCATCCTGATCCACTACCCTACCGCAAACCTCAATCAAAGGGAATGGGGCATCACAATTCCAGAAACTGAAATGGCTTACTTCACCCACATAGCTGTCACCTGCTAAGGTTGCTATACCTTCTTCTTTCCATACACCTTCGTTTTCATTAAATGACCATAAAGCAATAGATTTGAGTTTACTTTCAGTTTTTGAAGGGATTTTAAAACTAGCCTTACTTCCATTTTTCAAGTTTAAACTGCTTCCGTCACTACCTTTCATTTCTACGACAAACATTCCTGCAGTACCTAAAACAACTGTACTACCCTTGAAATCAATACCTATAAGGCCACCGGGCATTTCGTCACCTATTTTTTCACTTTTCGGGTTAATAAACTGTGCTGTCAATGTAACCAATCCATTATAATCATCACCATTTTCTTTCCTGATTGAATTGGAAGGAAATGTAATTGTTCCTCCGCCCCTTAGTTCAATAGTACCACCCGAAGATGACTGAAAACTTTTGTCCTGGCGGTCAGAAAATAATTTAATATAGGAGTGGGCAGCAGCTTTATCCGGGTAGATCCTGTCAGATCCTAAGATATAACCGGCTTTTGTTACTTTAATATAAGTACCCTGTTTATCCATTTTAACATCTTTTAATATAAAGACCCCCAATTCATTCGTAACGGTATTGGCGCTGTATATCTGAACAGAAGCACCACCTACAGGCTGATTGTTTTCATCATACACATAACCTATTACTGTGCCGGTGATCTCTTCATATATTTTAGCTGTAAATGTGGACGAAGTAATTTCATCATAAAATGATTCATCCTTGTGGCAGGACATCATGCCCAGAAGAATGGAAAGTATCAATAAATTAAAAAATTTCATTTTGACTATTTTTCTGTTAAGATTTTTGAAGTCTTTTGCAAAAGTACTTATAATCAAGAGTATGAATAGAAGAAATTCGCTGCAATAAGTGTTCTGTATTTTCTAAATCGAATTAAGAGGTTTTGACATTGTTTCCCCCTTTTAATTTAATATTCTCCGGCTTCCTCCCTTTTCCTCTAAATCCCTCAAACTCCTTCAGGATCTTCGACTGCCCTTTCACTTCCTCAGACTCTTTCCGACTTTCTTTTAACTTTCTTACATTTGCACCATAATTTAAAAATCCATGTCAAAAACAATATCCATCATAGGCTGTGGCAATTTAGGCTCAGCGATAGCAAAGGGAATTAAAAATGATCCAAACAGTGGCTTTCATGTCATAGCTACAAGGAACAAAATAGAGTTATTACAACCCTTGCAGGAGATCGGTGTGGAAATAACCAATAACAATGTAGATGCAGTCAACCATGGCCATATTATTTTATTATCAGTAAAACCTTTTATGGTCAAAGAGATCCTCGAAGAAATCAAATATTCGCTGGATGAAAATAAGGTAGTTGTATCTCTTGCTACTGGCATCTCGATCAAAGCCATTCAGGAAGTGATCGGTGATAAAATCCCTGTTTTAAGGGCTATGCCCAATACTGCAACTGGCGTAGGAGAGTCGCTGACCTGCATTTGCGCTAATGACGAAAATGCCACAAAACATCTCGAAGAGGTCACACATTTATTTAATAAAATAGGTGAAACAGTGGTCATCAAAGAAGATCTCATGGATGGGGCTACAGTGCTTGGTGCATGTGGGATAGCTTATGTCATGCGGTTTATCCGTGCGATGGTTCAAGGAGGTATTGAAATAGGTTTTGATGCAAAAACTGCAAGTTTAATTGCAAATCAAACGGTCAAAGGAGCTGCTCAACTGCTCATACTGGGCAATACACACCCGGAACAGGAAATAGATAAAGTTACGACACCGCGTGGTTGTACAATCGCCGGATTGAATGAGATGGAGCATCAGGGATTTAGTTCATCCTTAATTAAAGGGATCATCGCTTCGTTTAAAAAGATCGAAGAAACGAAGTAGTCGGTAATTGTTATTTGTTATTTGTTCAGATTTGGATGAAGGCAGCAATTATAAAACCAGGGTTTTATAATTATATTAATTTCAAAGATGAATTTTGGATGAAATTTGATATTATAATATATTCTAAATCAGAACAT
>JAYUWT010000279.1:0-11596 GCA_043753405.1 Saprospiraceae bacterium
CAGCAGGATTTGCTATAGAAACTTTACCCGGACCCCCCGGTAAAAGAGAAATCACGAGGGCAATTAAGATATAATTTATAATTTCACAGGATATGCAGGACAGAGGACAATTGTATGGAGATGGTTTTTATGAGACTATGTTGATGATTAATGGCAGAGTGCCTTTGATCGAATATAACTATCGCAGGATCGTGGTCACCGCGCTTAAATTAAAGATGGAATTACCTAAAGAGTTAAAAAGCCTTCAACTATTCGAGTCAGAACTGAGACAATTTGCCAGGATCGGTCCGTTTGTAAGAATAAGAATGAATGTAATCCGTAATACAGGTGGATTTTATTTACCATTGGACAATTCAGCATTTACTAACTACATAGCCGCTACCGCAATTAATCCATTAAATGAACAACTAATTATTACCGAGAAAGTGGCTTTTTCTGAATCGATAACCATCTATTCAAAGGGCCTTTCCCGTTATAAAACACTTTCTAAATCCGATCAGGTTTTGATGGCGATGGAGAATAAATCACTTGGATACGACGATCTCATAGTATTAAATGAAAAAAATGAAATAACCGAATGTATCTTTTCGAATATCAACTTTATCAGGCATGATGGAATACATGTTACCCCACATCTGGAAAGTGGGTGCCTGGCAGGGAGTATGCGGGCTTTTATTATCGGCAATCAGGAAATATTAAATATTCGGATCTCTGAAGAGACGATCAAAAGAGAGGAAATTTCTGATTTTTTTGGCTGTTATACTACAAATTCATTATCAGGTATAACACCTATCAAGAATATTGAAGGAAGATATTATGATCCGGGCGAGGCCTTGAGTCTTAGTATCAGGCTCAGAGATTTAATTCAGTATGGCTTCAAAATGACGTAATAAATGCTACGCCAAACATACATGAACCGGAAACTATATTAAACTCTGCATAATGCTTATTTTATTGAATTAAGGAATATTTAGTCACACTTTCAGCTATATTTGATCCTTACCAAAAGTATAATGTTTCCACATGCACAAAATTTTAATAGCCAATAGAGGAGAAATAGCAGTTAGGATCATTAGAACCTGCAGGAAAATGGGCATTTCTACCGTAGCTGTTTATTCGGATGCGGATGAAAAAGCACTCCATACGACTATGGCAGATGAGGCTTTTCATCTGGGTAGCAACGTCTTGAGTGAAAGTTACCTGAATGCCGAGAAGATCATTGAGATTGCTCAAAGGTCAAATTCAAATGGCATCCATCCCGGCTATGGCTTCATGAGTGAAAATGCAGATTTTGCCAATAATGTACAAAAGGCAGGTTTGATCTTCATTGGACCCGATGCACAAGCCATCACAACGATGGGTAATAAGCTCGCTGCAAAAGAAGCTGTGAAGGCTTTCGATATTCCTATGGTCCCGGGATCAAATGGAATATTGAATAATATGGAAGAAGCAAAGGAAGCTGCAGATCATGTGGGATATCCGGTGTTGATAAAAGCATCAGCAGGTGGTGGTGGCAAAGGAATGAGGGTGGTAGAAAGTCGGGACCATTTCGCAGAATCTTATGACAGGGCAGTAAGTGAAGCGATCTCAGCATTCAAGGATGGAGCTGTAATGATTGAAAAATATGTTACTAAACCGCGACATATTGAGATCCAGATCATTGCCGATAATCATGGAAATGTCTGTCATTTATTTGAACGGGAATGTTCTATTCAACGACGGCATCAAAAGGTCATAGAAGAAGCACCCAGTTCAATTTTGACAGAAGAGATGCGTCAGGCTATGGGGTCAGCAGCGGTCAATGCTGCGAGATCATGTAACTATAAAGGTGTAGGTACAGTAGAATTCCTGGTGGATGGAAATCTTAATTTTTATTTTCTGGAGATGAATACAAGACTGCAGGTAGAACATCCTGTGACTGAAATGATCACGGGGCTTGATATCGTGGAAGAACAGATAAAAATTGCACGGGGAGAGCATTTATCTTTTACGCAGGATCAATTGAATATCAATGGCCATGCTATGGAGCTGCGCATATATGCTGAGGATGCGTACAATGATTTTCTTCCTTCTGTCGGAACGCTTGAGCAATATGAGGAACCAAAAGGCCTAAATATCCGGGTAGACAGCGGTTATATTAAAAGTGCAAAAATTCCGGTTATTTATGATCCGTTGATTTCAAAATTAGTTGTCTGGTCGGAGGACCGCGTTAAATGCATCGAACTTATGAAAGATGCTATTGATGATTATCTTATATCAGGAGTACAAACCACCTTACCTTTTGGACATTTTGTAATGAACCATCCGGCATTTGTTTCTGGAGATTTTGATACAAGTTTTGTACCTAAGTATTTTGATCTTAAAGTCCAACAGGAATTAGAACTTACGGACGGGCATTTGGCGGCTATGATGGCTCGAAAATTATTTGAGTTTAATATTATTGGCGCAAATGGACTCAAAGAAACAAGATCTAATTGGAGGATTAATGTTAGTTGAGTAAGTCAGGTTTGTACCGGATATAAATATTGATCCAGATCGCCCTTGATATCCGGAAGATATAAGCATATAAAAATATGATCACAACCAGGCTAAGCAGGAATGCGTAACCAACAGTGATATCCATTCCGAAAAAGAAAATGGCAAAAAATGTAAATATCAGAAATGAGGAGACGATATAACCTATATACATAGCACCCCAGAAAAAACCTGGTTCCAATACAAATTTTTGTCCGCAATTATTACACTTCTCATTCATATTGAACCAGCCTTTGAAGGTCCATACTTTGGTAGGGTATAGTTCCCCTATATGGCATTTGGGGCACTTAAATTTAACAATACTATAGATCTTTGATCCTTTTTTGAACATCTGAAATGATTAGTTACCTCAAGATCAGTTTT
Organism: Saprospiraceae bacterium; assembly: GCA_043753405.1. Lineage (GTDB taxonomy): Bacteria > Bacteroidota > Bacteroidia > Chitinophagales > Saprospiraceae > Parvibacillus. Next base: position 2,899 of record JAYUWT010000279.1, read on the forward strand.
TCCCGTTCCGGGCCTGTAGAAATGATCGTAAATGGAACGCCAAGTCTTTTCTCGATATCAGTTATAAAAACCCATGCTTCCACAGGAAGATTCTCTGTTTCAGTTATATTTTCCAGAGAAGATCTCCATCCTTTATAATCCTTATATACCGGTTCTATGCCCGCTTCCATATCATATGGTACGACATTGGTCTCTGCACCATCAATCCTATAACAAACAGCAGCTCTAAGGGTTTCGAAATCATTAAGTACATCCAGTTTTGTCATGACCAATTGTGTTACACCATTGAGCATTACACTATACTCCAGGGTTGGAAGGTCTATCCAACCACATCTGCGTGGGCGTCCTGTAGTAGAGCCAAATTCATTCCCTTCCTGTCTTAGTTTTTCCCCTATCTCATCATGGAGTTCGGTTGGGAAAGGTCCGGATCCAACCCTGGTACAGTAAGCTTTAGTAATTCCTATGACCTCACCTATTTTATTGGGTGCTACGCCAAGACCACTGCAAACACCGGCAGTGATGGTATTGGAGGAAGTAACATAAGGATAAGTACCGTGGTCAATATCCAATAGTGAGCCCTGAGCTCCTTCTGCCAATACTTTTTTGCCCTGATTCATGGCATTGTTGACATAATATTCGCAATCAATTTGTTCAAGTTCCTTTATGACCTCGACGCATTTAAACCACTTTTCTTCTTCAGCTTCCAGATCGTAATCAACTTTGCCAAATTGTTTTGCAAGTGATAAATGTTTTGCTTTTAATTTATCGTAAAGTTCTTTAAAATTGGGCTTGAACAGGTCGCCCATGCGAATACCATTGCGACCCGTTTTATCCATATATGTCGGACCAATGCCTTTCAGCGTTGAACCAATTTTTTCCACACCTTTGGAAGATTCAGAAGCAAGGTCAAGCAATCGATGGGTAGGAAGTATCAAATGGGCTTTTCGACTGACCTTCATCCTGGCTAAATAGTCTATGTCCAGATTTTTGAGATTATCAAGTTCTTTAGTAAGTGTGATCGGGTCTATTACAACTCCGTTTCCAATTATATTCATAATATGTGGACGGAAAATACCACTCGGTACCGTATGGAGTACAAATTTTTGACCATCGATCTTTAATGTATGCCCCGCGTTAGGGCCACCCTGAAATCTACAAACTACATCATATTGTTCAGCAAGGTAATCCACTATCTTACCCTTACCTTCATCACCCCATTGTAATCCAATGATTACATCAATTTGTTTACCGGACATTTTTATTTTTTATAAGCGCACAAAAATAGCAATAATTAGGTCTTTTTATATATGTTAAAATCTAATTTGTATTAAATATATTTATTGACCCTGACTGCTTACTTTCCGGCCTTGTTTTTTAGCTCTTGAAGTAACAATAAAATAACCTGCCAACCCTACTATGAAAAGTGAAAAAGAAATAATTTCAGCTTGTGATAAAGCAAGATCACCAAAATAAAATTTATCATTGACCCGGATCTTTTCGATAAAAAACCTTTCAAATCCATTCATCATGCAATAGATAAAGAAGATCTGGCCGGGGATTACCATCTTTTTTCGAATTGACCAAAGGATACCGAATATTATAAAGGCAAAGAAAGTTTCATATACCGGAGTTGGGTATACGCCCTGAGTTAATTCATTGCAATACTTGCCAATACATTCAGGTATTGCTTTTCCTTCCATGGCTACATTACGCGGGTAAGAATTGGACCACAACCATTCGGGAAGTATAAACCAATCCGGCTTGGGAGTAGCAGCTACAATTCCCCAATCACCATCACCTGAAAGTTGGCATCCTATTCTACCAACTCCATAACCTATCATTAAGGAAGGTGCTGTGGCATCACAAATGTCCAGAGTTTTAATTCCCAACTTTTTTACATACCAGGTTACAGACAAAAATGCCAGGATCAATCCTCCATATATTGCCAGTCCACTTCCGGAGAACAATGATTGGATCGGATCATTAATAAACATTTTGATCGATTCCACACTTTCGAATAGGGCAAATATTTTAGCTCCAATCACGCCGGAAACTGCAGCAACAATAGTGATGTCGCCAACTTTCTCATGTGGATATTGTAACCTGGTCTTGCCTTCTTTTGTAATTTTCAAAGGTTGAAGTCTTCCATTCTCTTCGAGTCGTTTGATCTCCAACCCCAGAAAATAACTGCTGCATAAGATAGCCACGGCCATCATAAAACCGAACATCTTGATGATAGAAGCCCAATTGTCCGGAGCTGTGCCAAGAAGGTCATGTAATACGTATGAAAAATCTGGATACATTGATCAGGTTTAGTTGGTAATGGAAATATATAAAATGTGTTCTATTGATTTTCGATCAATTAGAGTTAGAATCGTGGCCTTAATAATCAGCAGTGTAAAGGTGGCTATTTTTTATGATTATGTAAAACGGATTAAACAATAATTTTATCCATTGAACTGTTCAAATGTTTCAACCGTTTAAACGGTATAAATTTAAAATTACGAAATGAGAATATTGATCTTTATAATACTTACATCATTTTTGGCATCTTGCAAAACTTCAAAAAAATCTTCCTCTACAGTTACTATTCCACCACCTTCAAATGAAACCACAAAGCAAAAAGAAGAAGTGCCTTCAGTAGGTATAAAAAAGCCCGAGATCGGCTTAATATTAAAACCGTTACATATAGACTTCGAAAAAGTTGAGATGAAAGGCTCCATGGAGATGGAAAATAAATCTGAAACTTATTCCTTTACTTTTAATATCAGGATGATCAAAGACAGTATCATCTGGATGCAATTGAAAAAATTCGGATTGGAAGGGGCGCGTGTCCTGGCTACACGTGATTCTTTGTTTGCAGTAGATAGGCTACATAGGACTTTTATGAGAAAAAGTTGGGCAGCTATTCAAACACAGATGAATGCCCCCATTGATTTTGATGTGTTGTATGAGATAATCGCAGGTAATCCGGTTTATTTTAATAATGGCATAGATAGCTTGCGGACCACTGAAAATATGAAATATATCTCCAGCCAGAACAAAGATAAAAGGGTAGAAATAGGTATCAACGCTGTTTTAAATGAGATCATTACTTATGATATAAAGGATCTTAAAAAAGATAATTTAGTAAATATAAGGATGGCGGATTATAAATTATTATATGATAAAAAAAAGTTTTCTTACCTTCGTGATATTGAGATACTTTCAAATAATGTAAAACTACTATATGTCAATCTTAATTTCACAGAAATTATTAGAAATCAATCATTTAAGACTCCTTTTGAGATCCCTGTCGGATATAAGGCAATGCACTAAATTAAATATACTGTTTCTGATCCTGTTTTTAATTGCTTTTTCACAAAATTCATGGGGCCAGAACACAAATGAACTGGAAAGCAAAAAGAAAAAAGTAGAGCAGAGTATTCAAAAAACCCAGCAACAACTCAAACAAACTAAAGATTCTAAAGCCTCTACGCTGAAGGATTTCAATTCCCTTCAGAAAAAGATAGATGTGAGAAAAGGGGCAATAGATATAGTGCAAACTGAAATCCAGTACGTCAGCACTATTATGAATAAGAAATACTCCGATATTTCTTCCCTCAAATCAGAGATCGGCACCTTAAAGAAAGAATACGCACGTGTCATGAAAAGTGCTTACAAAGCAAGCCTAATGACCAATGAATGGATGTTGATACTGTCGTCGAGCAGCATGAATCAGGCTTTTAACAGGTGGATGTATTTAAGGAATATCAAAAAAGATCGTAAGGCCAAAGCTTATGCCATCGGACAAAAGCAATTACTCATAGAAGAAGAACTTGCAAACCTGGAAAATATGAAGTCAGGAAAACAAGTCTTACTGAATAAAGAACAAGGCCAGTCCAATCTTCTCCTGAAAGATCTTAAGAAAAAGAATGTTGTACTTTCAAATCTGACCCAGGATGAAAAGAAGCTGATCAATGACCTTACCAGGCAGAAAAAACAACAGCGAGCCATTGCTGCGGACATCGAAAAAGCAATTCGTAAAGAAATAGAGAAAAAGGAAAAACAAGCAAGAGAACTCGCAGCTCGTGAGAAAAAGAAGGAAAAAGAAAGGGAAACAGCTGAAAGTTCTGCTAAAAATAAAAATGTTTCAACTACTAAATCCGAGGTAAAGACTGAAACTGTAGCTATAAAAAGTACAAAATTGACTGAGAAGAAAGAAGTGGTGATGTCTGAAACACCCGAAAGTGCTAGTTTATCATCCGACTTTCAGGCTAACAGGGGTAGATTTGCCTGGCCTGTCAGAAGAGGGGTCATAGTAAGGGGCTTTGGTAAACAAGTTCATCCCGAGTTAAGTCACGTTACAATCGTCAACAATGGTATCGATATAAAAACAGATGCCAATGCTGAAGTTTCTGCCATCTTTACAGGAGAAGTAGTTCACATTGCTTTTTTATCCGGTTATAAAAATACGGTGATGGTCAACCACGGCAAATATTATACGATCTATTCCAACCTGGATCAGGTGAATGTAACCAAAGGACAGAAGCTGAAAAAAGGCGATAAGATAGGCAGAGCAGCCGTCAATGGCGATACCGGAAATACGGAAGTTCATTTTGAATTGTGGAACAAGCAGAGTCCATTGAATCCGGCGATCTGGCTAAAAAGTTGAGTTTTGAGGTTAATAGGTTAGGAAGTTAAAAGGTTAGAAGGATCTAAACCGGATGGTTGATTCCCAATAATTTAAAGTTAGAAGTTAGAATGTAGAATGGCCTTCCATGTAAAAGAGGTATTAGCTTTGTGATCCTTTTAGGTCTTCTTTGTGAATCTTTGTGAAATAACTAAGGAGGTTAGGAGGTTAGGAAGTTAAAGGGTTAGAAGGATCTAAACCGGATGGTTGATTCCCAATAATTTAAAGTTAGAAGTTAGAAGTTAGAATGACCTTCCATGTAAAAGTAGTATTAGCTATGTGATCCTTTTAGGTCTTCTTTGTGAAACTTTGTGAAATATCTAAGGAAGTTAGGAGTTGAGGAGGTTATGAAGTTAAACTGTCCTTTTGAACCGGGCTCATTTATCATTTATCATTTATAATTAATAATTTATAATCAATATATAATCAACTAGCCTTCATTTTCACTAACCCAATTACCAGACAAATCCATCCACTTATAAAAAACAATCCTCCAATTGGCGTCAAAGGACCGATGAAAGCCATATTTTCGAATCCTGTAATCTCTCTGGTTGATATTATATACAAAGAACCGGAGAATAGGATAATCCCTGTTATAAATAATAGTGCAGCTAAGGATAAGGCTTTTGAAGGAGCATTTTTATAAAGAATGCCTGCTATCATTATTGCAAATACGTGGTAGAATTGGTAATTGACCGCGGTATGCCAGGTGTCAAGCGATTCCGGAGAAATATGCTTTTCCAGACTATGAGCTCCGAATGCACCCATGATAACACCCAGTGCTCCTAATGATGCTGCAATAATAAGTTTGGTCTTCATTTTAAACTTTGATTGATTTGGAAATGAGTTACTGATTCAATATATTTCCTGACAAATATAATAATTCAAGTTCATTGATCTTCGCCAGGTATAAAGCATCGATATACCTGAATCTGGCATCTACATATGATTGTTGTATTTGTTTGAATTCAAAGCCGTCAGTTACTCCCACCTGAAATCTTGCCAGCCCAATACTGATATTTTCTTCGGCATTTTTGACATTGTCTTCCTGCAGTTTTGTGATATTGATTGAGTTTAGGTAATTATTATAATATTGTTCCAGGTTGCTGTTCAACTGAACCAGCGTACTTTCTTTCTGAATTTCGATCTGATTTGTTAGGATCTGGGCATTTTTGATCCTGTTTTTTATTGCTTTGCCATCATATATTGGTATAGAAAGTGTAACACCTCCTACCACACCATTAGAGGAGTTAACCCTGAAAAAACCACCTCCATTATCTGCTCTTGAATATGAGTAACCCACACGTCCAAGTAATGTAGGTTTTAACAGTCCCTTAATATCAGCTTCATTATTTACAGCAAGGGCATGATCGATCCTGTTGCGCATCAAGTCTATATTTCTTTGCGACATGCTGATCATTATTTCTTCCTTTTGTATAGGCACAAGTTGATATGTGGTATCCGTAATGATGATCAAATCTGATGGATTGGTATTCAACAAAGTGTTTAACTGAACATATATATTTGCAAGGGCCAGTTTATAATTCTCAAGATCTGTAATATATTGATTTCGGTCTAATTGTGCCTGTAAAACTTCCACTTTATTTCCTGTGCCAATATCAAGTTTATTGGATGCAAGTTGCAATCTTTGGTCTGAATATTTGATCGCAGTTTTAGTCGCTTTGATCAATTGATTTTGGCGGATTGCCTGAAAATATAAACTCCTGACCTGATAGATTAGATCTTCAGATATCTGTCTTTGATCGATCTCAGTGGCATCAATGAGTAACTTGAATCGTTCATAAAGATTATGGTTTCTTCCACCATTATACAGGATCATATTTCCAAAAATTCCGGCAGAAAATGAGTTGTTTAGTTTAAATCCATTTCGATTGGTGCCGCTTGTTGATTCCTGTACATTGGAAGTAAAGGACACATCATCTCCGGCGTCAATAGTTACCACAGGTGTCAATCCGGCATTGCCGCGATTGTAATTATTTTTGGCTATTTCAATATTCAGGGCATCAGCTTTTTTTGCCAGGTTGGATTCCAGAACCCTGACTTCAAGTGATTTCAGTTGATCAGATTGCTGTGCATTGACATGAATCATGACGAATAGTAGCGAAATAGAAATTGCAGCTGTTAGATTTAAATTCATGATGTATTCTTTTGATTTTAAAAGCCCGCCTATTTAGGCATTAGTAGTGACCAGAGGAAGAGGTTTTTCATCTTCCACATTTTCAACGTGCGGCTTCTTCCTTGAGAAATAGGAGTATAATGCAGGGATCACAAATAAAGTCAGCACTAGTGAAAACAAAATTCCTCCCACTACCACTACTCCCAAACCTTTTCTGCTGGCAGCTCCAGCCCCGAATGCTACAGCAATGGGTAAAGCGCCAAGCGAAGTAGCTAAGCTGGTCATGATAATGGGTCTTAATCTGGCCGTGGCTCCCTCTATGATTGAGTCCATCTTGGACAGGCCTTTTGCCCTAATCTGATTAGAAAATTCCACGATGAGGATACCGTTTTTCGTGACGAGTCCTATGAGCATGATGATTCCTATCTGGCTGAAGATATTCATGGTCTGGTTAAAATACCACAAAGAGAATACTGCTCCTGCAAAAGCCAACGGAACTGTAAACATGATGATAAACGGATCGATAAAACTCTCAAACTGCGCTGCTAAAACGAGATAAACCAACATCAGGGCCAGAATGAGAGCAAACATGATATTGGAAGATGATTCTGCAAAATCCCGGGACGCACCTGTCAGATCAGTCGAAAAAGTGTCGTCAAGCAGATCCTGTGATATTGCGTCCATAGCATCTATACCGTCAGAGATAGTTTTACCGGGAGCCAATCCTGCCGATATCGTTGCCGATTGATACAGGTTGTAATGGTATAATTGAGGCGGGCTGCTCAATTCCTCGACCTTTGCAAGATTGTCCAGTTGGACGATCTGACCATCCCTTGTCTTTAAAAACAAAGACTTCAGATCGACCGGAGCATCTCTGTTACCTCTGTCAAACTGACCAATTACAGCGTATTGTTTTCCGTCCTGAATATAATATCCGTATCGCTGTCCTGAAAATGCAGTTTGCAACACCTGAGCAGCTGCGCCTATTGATATACCCAAGACCTTCGCTTTCTCCCGGTCGATAGTGACACTGAGTTCAGGTTTGTTAAACTTAAGGTTGATGTCATTGCCCTGGAACGTAGGATCAGTGCTGACCCTGTCCATAAATTTGGGCAGTACATCTGCCAATTTTTCAAAATTAGGCGCCTGCAAGACAAAGGATACGGGTAAGCCTCCACGGGGACCACCACCCGCAGAGATAGTCTGGTCTTGTAAAACAAAGACCTTGGCATTGGTAACATTTTTTATGATACGGTTGACATGATCGACTATCTGTTGTTGTGATCTGTCCCTGGTAGATGCATCTGAAAGGCGGCAGCGTATAAATCCTGTATTAGGAGCTCCTGAACCCATAAATCCCGGAGCAGTTACTGACAACAGGATCTCCAATTCAGGCACAGAATCGTTCAGCGTGGTTACTAATGATTGAATAATTCCATCAGTAAATTCAAAAGAGGATCCTTCCGGAGCCGTCAAAGCCAATCTGAAAGCATTTCTGTCTTCGAGTGGAGCCAGTTCATTCTTCAATTTACCTATAAAAATATAAACGATACCTACAGAAACTATCACTATGACAAAGGCCCACCAGCGGACTTTCAGAAAATTGGTCAATGCATTTTTATATCCGGATTCCATCTTTTCAAAAAATGGTTCGGTGACCCTGTAAAACCAACCATGTGAATTATTTTTCTTTGTCAGATATGCATTCAACATAGGAGTCAATGTAAGGCTGACAAAAGCAGAGATCAAAACTGAGGAGGCAAGCACTATTCCGAATTCCCTGAATAAACGACCTACAAATCCTTCCAGGAAGATCACAGGCATAAAGACCGCTGCAAGTGTGATCGATGTCGATATGACGGCAAAAAATATCTCATTGGATCCTTCGA
>JAYUWT010000280.1:0-4280 GCA_043753405.1 Saprospiraceae bacterium
ATTCCAATCTGTGGCGGTGGTGACAAGAGGTATTATGCTGAATTTGCACTCAAGGTTCCTATCTGGGTTTTCCATGGTGCAAAAGATGATGTTATATTACCTAAATATTCCAGGGAGCTGGCAGCAGAAGTAGAGAAGGAGGGTGGTAACCCTATATATACCGAGTTTAAGGATGCTAATCACAATAGTTGGGATCCAACATTTGCCACAAAAGACCTTTTGGATTGGCTTTTTCAACAAAAAAAAACCTTTTGAAAGCAAATAATTAATACATTTGTCATAGATGAACCTTAATTATTTACCACTATAATACAATATGAGTTTTTTTGACGACCATGTGGTATTAGTAGAGAGTCTGAGATCCAGACAGGATACTGCTTTTGAATATCTGTATGATAGATATTCAGCTGCTTTATATGGAGTGGTACATAAGATAGTTAACGATGCGGATGAGGCTAATGACGTTCTTCAGGAAGCGTTTATTAATATTAGTCTAAAAATAGATACCTACGATGCTAAGAAGGGTACATTATTTACATGGATCCTAAATATAGCCCGTAATAAAGCTTTAGATGCTTTAAGGAAGAAAGAAAGAAAATATAAAATCCAATTGGATGATCAAATCGTAGATAGATTGGAATCAAAAGGTAGTTTAAACAACCATAACTTTCATACCGATACAATTGGCTTGAGGGAGATAGTTGGTAAATTAAAGCCTGATTTGAGAGAAATGATTGAATTACATTATTTTAATGGATATACACAACAAGAGATAACAGACCTGAAAGGGATACCTCTTGGAACTGTAAAAACCAAGATCAGAACTGCAATGCAATCTTTAAAAACCGTTTTTGGCATCACATGAATATACAAGAATACATAAACTCAGGTATCATCGAACAGTATTTGTTCGGCAATGTTTCTCCTCAGGAGATGCAGGAAGTTGAGTGTATGAGTCATATATACCCCGAGATCAAACAGGAACTTCAATCTCAGCAAGAAGCATTAGAACAATATGTCATGGCTTTGCAGGTTGCACCTCCACCGGACCTTAAAGCAAAGATCCTGGAAAAAATTAAAGAACAGAGTAAAAATACCATCACTCCGGCATCTGAATTAAATGTAGAACCTCCGGGTTCATCATCGTCAGATGAAATTAAGCGTGATAATATTATTAAAATGGAGGCCGCCCCTGTTAGAAGTGGTAGAATCAGATTGTTGGCTGCTGCTTCCATCGTATGCTGTATATTTTTAGCAGGGCTTAATTATTACCAAAATAATAGTCATAAGGACATAATGGTTTCCATGACCTCGAAAACAAAGACTTTGGAGGATAAAATGTCAATCATGCAGGACCCTGCTTATCAAAAGATCATGATGCCGGGAATTAAGGAGAAGAGCCCTGAATCAATAGCAACAGTTTATTGGAATAAAAATAAAAAAGCTGTGTACCTCAATCCTAATAACCTGCCTCATCCCACTGATGACAAGCAATTTCAGCTTTGGGTCATTAAAGATGGTGTTCCTGTAGATATGGGTATGTTGCCTCAAGATTTCACCAGTGATAGCTTAGTGAAAATGCATGACATAGACAATGCACAGGCTTTTGCCATTACTCTTGAAAAAGAAGGCGGTGTGCCAAGTCCCACTATGTCCGAGATGTATGTAATGGCTTCTCTGTAAGCCACGTATTATCCAAAATCAACCCGTCTTTATTAAAAAAAACTTTCTTATCCAAAATCAGATTTTAATTTACCTTATGTTTGTGGCATGGTAGATTATTCCAGGTATGTCTTAGGAAATGGTATGGTGGTCATACTGCATCGTGACAACACGACTCCTATGGTCGTAGTAAACATGCTGTATAAAGTCGGATCCAAAAACGAAGTAAGACGCCGTACCGGCCTTGCACATTTGTTCGAGCATCTAATGTTTACCGGTACAGAAGCGGTCCCGGACTTTGATATTCCCATACAGAAGGCAGGAGGAGATAATAATGCCTTTACATCCAATGATATAACTAATTACTACAGCTTTGCACCTGCGAAGAACTTGCCTTTATTATTGTGGCTGGAATCCGATAGGATGACTAAGTTAAGCCTGAGCCTTGAAGAGTTTGAAGTTCAAAAAAAAGTGGTCGTTGAAGAGTTTTATGAAACTTGCATAGATGAACCTTATGGTGATATATGGCATCATATCTGTACGCTGGCATATAAGAAACATCCTTATAAATGGCCTGTGATAGGCATGAAACCGACGGATATCAAAAAAGTAACCAGGGATGATGCACACCTTTTCTATAAAAATTATTATCACCCATCAAATGCAGTTCTGGTGATCTGTGGTAATTTTGAAGTTCCTAAAGTTAAAAAGCTTATTAAAAATTGGTTTAATGGAATTGATTCCAGGTCAGATAGTATAGTCTCAACATTTAAAGAACCCCGACAGCGGGCACAACGTAGAAAAATAGTCCGGGGTAAGATCACCGTACCGGCGATCTACATAGCATTTCATATTCCACATCGTGCGGATGCTGACTTTTATGTTTGTGACTTGTTGTCAGATATTCTGGCTCATGGCCGGTCGGCAAGGCTTCATGAGTCTTTGGTCAAGAAGAAAAAAATATTTTCCTCCATTGATGCTTATACAAATGGAGCAAGCGAAGAGGGTTTGTTGGTCATAGATGGCAAAATTGCTTCAGGCGTATCTGTTGAAATGGCAGAAAATGCTATCTGGGAAGAATTATCAGACCTGATACAAAACGAAATAGGACAAAGAGAACTTGATAAGGTAATAAACAAGAGTATTTCAACATTGGTATTTTCAGAATATTCTGTCACTAATAAGGCAATGAATCTTGCATATTTTGAAAGTATCGGGGATGTGGCCCTGATAAACAAGGAATTTGAAATTTACCAATCCATTACAGCTGCAGAGCTTCAGCATGTTGCCGGTAAAATATTTAATGTTAAAAACAGCAATGTGATCTATTATCTACCCAAAGCTGCAGTCACACAAAGCAATTAAACTTGGCCAGAATACTCGGAATAGATTATGGCACGAAAAGATGCGGACTGGCTGCCACGGATATATTGCAGATAGCCGTGCATCCTGTAGATACTGTGGCTTCCGGAGAGTTGTGGGATTGGCTGGTTTGTTATCTCGGTAAGGAAGATGTAGAAAAAATAGTAATTGGTCATCCGACGCACAAGGATGGCAATCCGGTTTCTTTTATGAACCAGATCATAGGACTGGAAAGAAAAATAAAAAAATTTTTCCCTTCAGTAATTGTTGTCTTACATGACGAGGCCTTTACTTCCGCCAGAGCTAAACAAATAATTATTGATTCCGGAGCAAAACAAAAGAAAAGAAAAGACAAATCTTTGGTTGATAAAATCGCTGCTGTATTAATTTTGCAGGATTATTTAAAATATTGAAATGAACAATGGATAGCCATAATTCATTAATCATGTGAATTTAAGTTTAGGAATATAATATGATCTTACCAATATATGCATACGGTCAGCCGGTATTGAAAAAAGAAGGGGTTGATATCGACGCTACCTATCCCGATCTGGGCAAATTGATCGACAATATGTATGATACCATGTACAATGCCAATGGAGTGGGTCTTGCTGCGCAGCAGATCGGGCTGAATATTAAATTGTTCATCATGGATACTGTCCAGGTCGAAAAGGAAGAAAGTAAGGGCAAAGGCATCAAAGAGGTCTTTATCAATGCTGAGATACTCGAAGAAAATGGTGAAGTCTGGGCCTATGAAGAAGGCTGCCTGTCGATCCCTGATATACGAGGTGACATAGAAAGAATGCCAACAGTAAAGATTAGATATCAGGATCAGAATTTTGATCAATTTGAAAAAACATTTGAAGGTATCAATGCTAGAGTAATTCAACATGAATACGATCACAACATGGGCATATTATTTACAGAAAAACTAGGCCCTGTTAAAAAACAAATGATCAAACGCAAGTTGGAGGCAATTAAAAAAGGAAAGGTGACGGCGGATTACCGATTAAAATTTGCGAAGTTTTGATGTCAGAGGTCAGATGTAAGAAGTCAGAAGTCAGAGGTCAGATGTCAGATGTCAGATATTATAAAATAGATGGTATTTCCGTGTTCGTACATAATCCAAAATATAAATTGAAGATTTCCCCCTTTGGAGGCAGGGTCATTCAGTTCTAAATAGCAAATATAATAATTTGTTACATATAATATAAATTTTACATATATTTGTAGCAAAAGGTTAAAATGAAAAGACT
>JAYUWT010000281.1:0-4265 GCA_043753405.1 Saprospiraceae bacterium
TGAGCTCTGAAGATCCGGTTTATCAGAATACCAGGAAATTATTGCTTAGCACTTCCAATCCATTTTACTTCAAAGGTAAAGCAGGAGAGGGTATCGGTGGTCCACATGCGGGTATGGATATGATATGGCCTCTGAGTATCATCATGCGCGGACTTACAAGTCAGGATGATATTGAAATAAAAAATTGTATCAACTTATTAATAGGTTGTCATGCAGGAACCGGATTCATGCACGAATCTTTTCATAAAGATGATGCCACCCGGTTTACCCGTAAATGGTTTGCCTGGGCGAACACGCTGTTTGGAGAATTCCTATTGAAAGTATATCATGAGAAGCCACATCTGATAAGGTGAAAGTTCTTATGTGATTTATTTTGGAATGAATCTTGCATTCACATTCATCCTGATCGTATCACCGGTCCACATCTTTTGAGTAGATAATAATTCATAACCCAGATGAGGATAATAGATCAATATTTGGTCATGATGATTGATAAGGCTTGATCGCTGACTATGTACTTTGATGGAACCGATCTTTCCTTCGTTCATATATACATCTACTTGCTGAACAGGAAGAGTGGCGTCTTCTGTCGAATAAGACAATTTATCGGCATCTCCGTATACACCGAAAGTAGTATCCGCCCTGTACTTATCCCTCCATTTTGGATTATCCAGATTTAACTTATTTAATAATACAATTTCAGAAGGTGTAATTGTGTCTCTTACTATCAGACTATCAACAGTTTCATTGATGCGGATCACTTTAGACAATTGCCTAGAGGATCGTACTTCCCTATAATCCCTGAGAATATAATCAGAAGCCTGGAAAAGATCAGGATTATTTATTTTATCATTTTGCTTAAGTTCCGGACTGCAAGACCACAAGAAACAACAAAGTATCAATAATATATGGGGAATCACCTTCATAGTATTTGACTAATAGCTTTAGCAACTAATATTATAAATACTATTTCAACCATTAAGTTGATTGTATTAAATTTTCCCCTTTCATTATTATTGGCTGATGAATGCCCATGGAATACAGGATGGATGGCGCGATATCGGCGAGCCTGCCATTTTTCAGAGAAAAATCTCCTGCATCACCGGCTACCAAAATGCAAGGAACAAGATTCATGGTATGTGCAGTATTTGGACTTCCATCTTCATTGATCATATAATCACTATTACCATGATCAGCTAAGATGAGCAGCCGATAATCCAGGGCAATTGCTTTTTCAATTATTTCACCTACACATTGGTCTACTGTAACAGCTGCCTTCATCGCTGCATCGAAATCGCCCGTATGGCCTACCATATCAGTATTAGCAAAATTGACACAAATAAAATCGGGACGATCATCCTCGAGTGCAAATAAAACAGCATTTTTAACTCCCTGTGCACTCATCTCGGGTTGCAAATCATAAGTGGCTACCTTGGGTGAAGGCACCAATGCCCGTCGCTCTCCTTCAAATGGATCTTCCCTGCCGCCTGAGAAAAAGAATGTGACATGAGGGTATTTTTCGGTTTCGGCCACACGCAATTGTGTCTTGTGTGCATGAGAGATAGCTTCACCCAGGGTCCAACCCAGATTGTCCTTTGTGTAGATCACATGAATATTCTGAAATGCCTCATCATATTTAGCCATAGCGGTAAAATACAAACGAAGTGGCACCATATCAAAATCAGGAATGGCGTGTTGAGTCAGTACCTCTGTCAATTGTCTCGGCCTGTCGGTCCTGAAATTGAGAAAAAGTACAGCGTCATCTTCGTTGATAGTTGGTAATCCTCCTTCTCTTAAATTGCCGGACATCCATGGCTCCAGGAATTCATCTGTAATATCCCGGTCATAATTATTTTGGATAAAATCGAGGGGATTGGAAGTTCTATTTCCTATACCACGCACCAGTAAATCATAAGCTTTCTTTACCCTTTCCCATCTGTGGTCCCGATCCATGGCATAGTACCTACCTATTAGTGAAGCCAATTTAAAAGATGTTTCTCCTGAAAAATCAATAACTTTTTTAATAAAATCAATTCCTGATGTTGGTGAAGTATCCCTTCCATCCGTAAATGCATGGATATAACCTTCTTTAATGCCCGATCCGGTAAGTATATGGACGAAAGCTTCAAGATGATCTATGTGGCTATGGACTCCGCCGTCGGATACCAGGACCAAAATATGTAATGGTTTATGATTTGATTTACAATATTCTGAAAGGGCAATTATTTCAGCCTGGTCAGCAACCTTCCCCTCCCTAATATCTTTATTGATCCTGGCAAGATCCTGAAAAATGACTCTTCCGGCCCCAATGTTCATGTGTCCGACTTCAGAGTTTCCCATCTGACCTAAAGGTAATCCCACATCCTCTCCAAATGTTAATAATGTCGAATTAGGATAGCTCTTCATAAGGTCATCCATGACAGGAGTTTCTGCAGTTGCAATAGCATCACTTGACGGTTTAATGCCAATACCCCAGCCATCCAGGATCATTAAAATAGTTTTTTTTGCGTCCATTGGGCAAATGTAATGAATATTCCAAAGGCAAACTTTAACATTTAATTTTTTAAAATTCGAAAGGATTGGCACACTATTTGTGTTTAATAAAATAATAAAAACATTTTTATATGCTTAGGCTCGTATTCTTTTCTTTCTCTTTAATGTTGATTACTGTTTCTTATGGACAACAGCAGGCCATCAATGCTATTAAAAAAGGAGATGCCACTGCGCTCTCCACAACTTTTACAGAAGAAGTCGACATTTCTTTCAATGATCAGGGAGACCAGATACCTAAAGCAGAAGCAGGGAAAATGTTACAAACGTTTTTGACAAACAATAAATCTGTGTCTTATTCCGTATCCCACACAGGCAAGGCTCCCGACAATAAAAGTTTCTTCTCTATCGGTAAGTTAAAAACAAAAAATAAAACTTTTAGGGTTTATATAAAATACAGTCTTGTAAATGGAGCTGAATTGGTAAGAGAATTGAGGTTTAATGAAGAAGGTTGAAGAGTTGAAGAGTTGAGAATTGAGAGGTGAGAGGTGAGAATGATGCGAAGATGAAACTAATTATTTGATGGCAGGTGGCTGATTTTTACGGAGCGGCCTACAGCTTATTACTTAAAGCTCTCTTAATTGTTTTTGGATCATGCGGGCTTTCAGTTTAAATCATCCACTTTCTAAAAGCACACAGTTCCTCTGCGATCATTTCAGTCCTACAATAAAAACCTTCTCACCACAAGTTCTGCTTCAGTGCATGCTACATCAAGTGAATCGTTGAAGAGGATAAAATCAAATAAAGGTTCAAACTTCAATTCATGTTCAGCTTTTAATATCCTTTTTTGGATGGAATCGGGACTATCAGTTTTTCGATTGATCAGCCTTTCCATAAGCAATTCCTTGGAGGGAGGCTTAATAAATATAGTCAGACATAGCTCATCGAATTTTTTCTTCAAAGCCAGGGCTCCCTGGACATCAATATCAAAAATAATATGTTTTTTTTGTTTCCAAATACGGTCGATCTCTGAATGGAGTGTGCCGTAATATTGGTTTTCATATACCATCTCATATTCTGCAAAAGCTTCATCTCTGATCATGGTTTTAAAACGATCAATATCTATAAAGAAATAATCTTTACCTTCTACTTCATATGACCGTCTTTGTCTGGTCGTCGCTGAAACAGAAAAGTCAAGAAAATCAAAAGTAGTTAATAAATGTTTTACTATCGTGGTCTTTCCAGCACCTGATGGTGCCGTCACCACAACCAATTTGCCTTCAAAATCGATCATTTATACAATATTGGCAGTTTGCTCTTTAATTTTTTCCAACTCATCTTTCATGATGACAATTAGGCGTTGGATATCACTATGATAGGCTTTAGCGCCCAAAGTGTTTATCTCCCGGCCCATCTCCTGACTGATAAAATTGAGTGTCCGGCCCTTGGAAACTTCATCCACTTCGAGTGTTTCACGGAAGTATTTACAGTGTTGAGACAACCTGCTTTTCTCTTCGCTGAAATCAATTTTTTCGATATAGTAGATCAATTCCTGTTCAAAACGGCTCTTATCAATACTCTCTACCGGCATAAATTCTTCAAGCCCATTCTGGATGCGCTCCCTGATCTTATCTATCCTTTCTCCTTCAAAATCTATAATTTTGTCAAGGCTATCTTCAATACTGGTAATGCTCTTCAGGAAATCCAATTCGATCGCTATCCCTTCTTCCTGTTTAAATGCCAGAAATCTGTCGAGTGCTGCATCCAGGGTACTT
>JAYUWT010000282.1:0-11425 GCA_043753405.1 Saprospiraceae bacterium
AGGAATAAAAACTGGCAATAAAGACCATAGCTAATTTAAAAGGAGGAGAAACAGAATCTTTTAATTTATCATGGATAATCCAATCTCTTGGATCCATCTCCCATTGTGTGTATACCTCATACTCTCCCAGTTTGCTTGATGTCTTCCATCCATCATACACATTCTCATACATGGTCTTAAAAGTGATCGTTTGAGAATCATCAGTTATACGCCAATGATTGAAATCACCGTTGTAAATAGTCTTGCATGTTAAGATGGTATTCCCTGATCTGAGTTCCCAAATATTGGGGTCATTTTTAGTCCTCATCTTTATTTGACCGGTCTTATCGCCCATTCTAAAATCCCATTCGGTCCAGTCTGATTGAAATAACCACCTTAATTTAATATTACCCACTGGACTTTCATCCGTGCCATATAAATCCCAGGAAGTAAAATCATCTTCGGTCGTTATACTCATACTTGTTATAACTGTAGCAATCGAATCAGATTGTGCACTTAAGTTTAATAATAAGAAAAATGCAATTAAAGAATTTATAGATTTTAACAAGACCGACAACAATTATTTTATGAAAAATAAATTAGAAAGGTGAGTCATCAAAAGAGCCATCATTCACTTCAAAAGGTATATCATTATGTGATCCTCCTTCGTCAGAAGCTTTTTCAATTTTCCATGCGTTCAGGTTAGTAAAGTACTTACCTTGCCATTCCCTACCCCTAAGATCGAAATGAACCTTAATTTCCTCGTCCTCTTTATATGGCTCGATCAGATTAACGCGTTCCTGCGCTAATTGAAACTTAACATATTGAGGATAACTTTCTTTAGATATCAATATAACGAATTCTCTGGTCTGAAATGATGCGGACTTAGATTCTATATCAAACTTTTTCACCAATTGGCCTTTTATTTCAAAACTCATTTTTTACTTTTACTTTTTAATTAATATGCTATAGCAAATAAAACCCTTTGATTAGAAGGGTTTCCGGAAAATACACACGTTCCTTCTTCCATCGGATTGTCCAGTGGAATACAGCGGATGGTTGCCTTGGTTAATTCTTTGATCTTATCTTCAGTTTCAGGTGTCCCGTCCCAGAATGCACGGATAAATCCACCTTTGGATAAGATTTCTTTGAATTGATCAAAGTTATCAACGTCAGTAATGTTATCATTTCTGAATTTTAATGCCCTGTTATACAAATTGGTCTGAATATCTTCAAGAGTCAAGGATATTTCCTCAACAAAATTGTCGAGCCTGATCTGCTTCTTTTCAAAAGTATCCCTGCGTGCCATTTCTACTTCACCGTTTTGCAGATCACGCGCACCAATGCCAATTCTGATCGGAACACCTTTTAATTCATATTCAGCAAATTTAAATCCGGGTCTTAAACGGTCGTCCTGGTCATATTTGACTGTGATCCCGGCTGATTTTAATTTAGACATTAAGTCTTTTGCCACCTCATTGATCTCATCCGATGGTTTTGGGATCGGAACTATTACCACATGGATGGGAGCTAATTTAGGCGGCAATACCAGGCCTTTATCATCCGAGTGTGTCATGATCAATCCTCCTATCAAACGGGTAGATACACCCCAGGAAGTAGCCCAAACAAACTCTTCCTCATTTTTATCATTTAAAAATTTGACATCAAATGCCTTTGCAAAATTTTGTCCCAGAAAATGTGAAGTTCCGGCTTGCAGTGCTTTTCCATCCTGCATCAATGCTTCGATCGTATAGGTATCTAATGCTCCGGCAAATCTTTCACTTGCAGATTTTACACCTTTGATGACAGGCATGGCCATATGTTCTTCTGCAAACTGGGCATATACATCCAACATTGTTTTGGTCTCAGAGACAGCCTCATCTGATGTAGCATGTGCAGTATGTCCTTCTTGCCAAAGGAACTCTGTAGTGCGTAGAAACATTCTTGTCCTCATCTCCCAGCGCACGACATTGGCCCATTGATTAATAAGTAATGGCAGATCCCTATATGATTTTACCCAATCTTTATAAGTATGCCAAATGATGGTCTCAGATGTAGGCCTGACTATCAATTCTTCCTCCAATTTTGCACTGGGGTCGACTATGACACCATTACCATTGGGATCTTTCATTAATCTGTGATGGGTCACTACAGCGCATTCCTTGGCGAATCCTTCTACATGCTCAGCTTCTTTACTAAGGAAGCTTTTTGGGATAAAAATCGGAAAGTAAGCATTGACATGGCCGGTTTCTTTAAACATTTTATCCAACTGATCGCGTATCTTCTCCCAGATGGCATAACCATAGGGTTTGATCACCATACACCCCTTTACCGCAGAATGCTCTGCCAGACCGGCTTTTATTACAATATCATTATACCAGGCCGAATAATTCTCCCTACTACTCGTGATTTCTTTACTCATGTGTGTTATAACTATCTTCTGCTATGGAATTAAATACATAATCGTCATGTTTACAATCAAACTATGACATTACTAATTGAACTTTAACTAATTGTAAAATAAATATTATTAATAATTTAACATATTTTCGGGGATAAAAGTAATACTTTAGCCGTTGAAAAGGATATAATAGTTTAAAGACATTAAAAAATATTAAAAATGAAAGTCTCACGTTTTTTATTTCCATCGATGTTACTGATAGGTCTTATGGGATCATCTTCATTGTATGCACAATTTGACGATGTATATTTTGATCCAATAAAAGATGAGCTTCCCAATACGTATGCAAAAGTGGATGACAATAAAAGTACAACTGTTACAAGAAGTACGACATCAACATCCACATCAGGTGGATATGAGGGTAACACATATGTAGATAATAGTGATAATGACACTTATGATGATCAGGCATATGATTATCAGGACGGATATGACAACGGCTATGATGATGGTTATTATACATCCAGGATAAATAGATTTCATAGGTATAATGGAGGTTTTGGGGGTTATTATGATCCTTATTCTTATAATAATTATGGACATAACGGGTGGATGTTTCAACCAAGTTTTAGTTTTGGATATGACCCATACTATAGCTACAATCGTTTTTACAGAAATAATCATTGGTGGGAATCCCCGTATTGTACTACATATATAATGAATAATTATTATGGAGGTTATGGATACGGATACGGAAATGGATATGGGTACGGTTATAATGATTACAATAATTATTATCCAAACTACTGGTATGACTCCCGTAATGCACAATCCAATAAAGTATATGGTGCCAGAAATGGTGGAGCTGTAGTAGGAAGCAAATCCGGTTTCAGGGAACGTTCAGAGGCCAGAACTGGTGATCCTAACGATACCCGTAACAGACAATCTGCTACTCCTAAAACTAATGTAGAGGAAAGAACAAATACTCAGCCTACAAGAAGCAGATCTACAACACCTCAAACCAATCCAACTGAAACCAGGGATCGTACTCCACAGCGAGAAACAACGCCGTCATGGACTCCTGATAGAGAAAGAACGACCCCACCTAGAGAGACAACTCCTAGAAGAGAACAAACACAGGAAAGGGAAAGAACTACTCCTGCGAGGGAGGCAAATCCAAGAAGGGAACAGACTCAAGAGAGGTCAGCTCCATCACGGTCAGAAACTCCTTCCAGAACCGAAAGCAGATCAAGGGACAACAATTCAAATTCATCACCATCCGGTAGCCCTAGTTCTAGCCCTTCCAGATCAAATGATAGTGGAAGTAATGGCGGATCTTCTTCAGGAAGATCAGGGAGAGGTGGATAAGTCAGAAGATAGATCTATTAAATAATGAGAAGGTGGTATTATGTCTGTGTATTACCACCTTTTTTATTGGATCAATGTCAGGGACAAAAATTAGAAATTCAATAAAACCTTATTAGTAATATTTCATTTTATATATAAAACGATATTAGAAAACCGGATACTTCTCAAAACCCCGTATTAGTTATAATATAAATCATTAACCATGAAAAATATATTGATCATTTCTTTCTTTCTAATAGCCTCTTTTAATTATAGAGCAATCGGTCAGAGCGCTTTGGATGTGTTACGCATCACTGATCAAACACTGATAGGTACAGGTAGAGCGGCCGGAACTAATACGAATCTGGGGAGTATAGGAGCTGATTTTACTTCCTTATCATTTAATCCTGCCGGGATCGCTCAATACAGAAAATCTGAATTTATGATCTCACCCACAGTCACTAACTCCACAATTGAAACTACTTTATTGAATGGAAGTGAAGGTCTCCCAATTAAAGAAGACAGGACTAAATTCAGGCTACCGAACCTTGGTTTAATAATAGCGGGAAGTAAAAACACCAAATCCAGTTACGCATTTGGTGTGGGTATCAATGGATTTATGGGCAGCAATCAGAATTTTACATTAAACGGAAAAAGTAAAGGTTCTATTTCAGATAGATTTGCAGCATTGGCCGCAGGAAAGGATCTTAATGAACTTGATGATTTTGATTCAGGATTGGCTTATGACACTGAAGTGTTAATAGAACAACGCGCTGATGGCTCTTATTCTTATGATTATGAAGCATTTGGTAATCAGGAACTTAATAAATATCAAAACGTGCAGTCCAAGAGTCGCTATAATGAATTAGTGATGTCAGGAGGTGTAAATCTGGGTAATAAATTTTTATTGGGCGCTACCATTGGTGTTCCGATCTATAGATATAATGAATCTAAGACCTATCAGGAATTGGACAATGCCGACAATGTTCCATTCTTCAAAGAATTGGTGTACAGGGAATATAAATCTCAGGCGGGAGCAGGTATCAATGTTAAATTTGGTGCCATTTACAAGCCTGTTAATAATTTGATATTTGGCGCTGCTATTCATTCCCCTTCTTTTATATCAATAACAGAAGATTTCAGCACGGAGTTGGATTATGATTTTGTTTTTAATAATGAACTCAATAGCAATTCTTTAGAATCTCCTGAAGGTACTATTGATTATACTGTCACGACTCCTATGAAGTTGCAGGGAAGTGTTGGTGGTATTTTAGGAAAATTTGGTTTTGTGAATGCCGAAGTAGAATATCAGGATAATTCAAAAAGTAAGATCAAGATCAAATCAGATAATATTAATGATATTAACATTCAGGATAATATTAATGCGGAGATCAAGGCGAATTACAGAAGTACGGTCAAAGTAAATTTTGGGGCTGAAATAGCTGCCATTCCAAATTTTAGACTTAGAGCCGGAATAGGCTTTGCTAAAAGCCCTTATGTGAGCGATACTGAATATCTGCCAAGCATTGGTTTCGGAGCAGGTTACAGAAGTGATTATTTTTTCGTGGATCTTGGGTATCGTCAATGGAAGTCTGAGAACAGTTATCAGCCTTATCACATTACTGCAGATATTGCAAATGAAATATATCAGACTTCTGCCCTTCAGAAATTAACTCAAAGAGCTTTTGTCCTCACTATTGGTTTTAAGTTGATGTAATCCACGAATAGTTAAATAAAAATTTAGATTATTATTTTACAACTCATTAGTAGTCAGCTTAATAAGCTGGCTATTCGTTATAAATATTTGCCAACAGGATTAAATTTTATCGGTTTATTACTTGGAATGCCTTATTTTTGTGCGAATTTTCGAATGAAACAATAATTTAAATGGCTGCATACGAATTAATAATGCCGAAGATGGGGGAGAGTATCATGGAAGCTACTATCCTCAACTGGGTTAAGAATGTCGGAGATACCATTGAAGTTGATGAAACTATACTTGAGATAGCAACAGATAAAGTGGATAGTGAAATCCCTTCACCGGTCGGTGGAATACTCTCTAAAATTTTATTCAATGTAAACGATGTCGTCCCTATAGGAACAACGATAGCTGTAATAGAAACTGAAGCAGCTAAGGGCAATACTGTGTCGGATCAGCCAAACCAGTTAAAAGAAGAAGAAATAAAGCCCGAAGTTGCCTTAGAAACCTCTGCAACTAATGGACCTGCCAAAGTAACTGACGTTCAGAGTGAACGATTCTATAGCCCTTTAGTTAAAAACATTGCAAAAGAAGAAGGAGTTGATTTAGGCGAACTAGATAATATTCCCGGCTCCGGCCAAGATGGACGATTGACAAAAAACGATCTTCTGGCATATCTTAAGCATCGAAATGTTGGGGAAATTAAAGAAAGCAAACCTGCTGATATAGCTGAACCTTCTTCTAAAGAAGTAACTACTTCTTCAGCTGCTGTTTCCTTAGGCGGCGATGTGGAAATAATTGAAATGGACAGGATGCGACGGTTGATCGCTGATCATATGGTGATGTCCAAACAAACATCACCACATGTTACTTCTTTTGTGGAAGTGGACGTAACCAATATGGTAAGATGGCGTGAAAAAGTAAAAAAAGATTTTATTGCAAAATATGGTCAGAATATAACCTATACACCCATCTTTATAGAGGCGGTGGTAAAGGCAATTCGTGACTATCCATTGATAAATGCTTCAGTAGAAGGAAACACAATCATTAGGAAGAAAAACATCAACATAGGAATGGCAGCAGCACTTCCATCAGGAAATCTGATTGTTCCTGTTATAAAGAACGCAGATAATATGAATATGATCGGGTTAGCCAAGGCAGTTAATGATTTGGCTAACAAAGCAAAAAATAACCAACTAAAACCGGATGATATCCAGGGAGGCACTTTCACATTGACCAATGTAGGTTCGTTCGGAAATCTGATGGGCACACCTATCATTAATCAGCCTCAGGTAGCGATCATGGCAGTAGGGGCGATCAAGAAGAAGCCTGCTGTTTTAGAGACACCGGAAGGTGATGTGATCGCAATTCGTCATATGATGTTTTTATCACTTTCGTATGATCATAGAGTAGTGGATGGAAGTTTAGGAGGATCTTTTTTGAGAAAAACAGCCGATTATCTTGAAGCATTTGATGGCAATCAAACAATCTAATTTAAAGATGCAAATTAAATTCACCTGTTTACTGGTTTTAATTTTATTGGTATGCAACGGACACTTATCAGGTCAGGGGCCGGCTAATAAAATTAAAGAAGAAGCGGACAATTATTACAAAGCAAAGGACTATCTCAGAGCCATTCCATTGTATGAAAAAGTGGCCCAATTAAATCCCAACAATCCTGATTTTAATAAAAATCTGGGCATTTCTTATTTACATGTCAATAGATTGGAAGATGCTGAGAAAACATTGACTCAATATTACAATACAAATAAAGAGGATCAGGAAGCTGTTTATTTCTTAGGTATCCTGGCTCATCATGAATTAAAGTTTGATACTGCAATCGAATTTTATAAATATTTTTTATCACGTGTTAAAAGTTCTCACCCATTGTACCATGCAGTGATAGCAGATATTAAGAGATGCGGTACCGGTAGGAAATTAAAATTTCAGGAAGAACTCGCTATCAGCGAAAATGCAGGTGCCAAAATTAATTCACCGGCTGATGAGATCAATCCCATTTGGAGTCCCAATCACTCTAACAGGTTATACTTTACTTCCAATCAATTAATAGATACGACAAGCAGGACAGACAACATGATGTCTAAAGTATCAGATGATTATAATATGTTTGGCTCTGAAATACAGATAGACAATGGATTATTTGACTATGCTTATCCATTAAATTTTGCATTGAATACTCCACAAGTGGAACAGATCTATGGATTTAATGAAAATGGCAAACTTTTATATTTTGGTCGAGGTAATACAATGAATAATCTGGCCATTTATACTGAAGATCTTTCTATTAATGATGAACAATTACCCAGAGTGAACCGTATTGAAGCATTATTTACCAATGATGCAAATATAATTGATGTTTTTCCTTTTTCAGATTCTGTCCTTTTATTTTCATCTATCAGGTCGGAAGGATTTGGCGGTTATGATTTATATTATGTGGAATGCAAGGGTGGTATATGGTCTAGTCCGGTTAACTTTGGGAATAAGATCAATTCTGAATTTGATGAAAGAAGCCCTTTTCTAGCCCGGGACGGAAGAACCTTATATTTTTCATCAAATAACTTCAAAAGTATCGGTGCCTATGATTTCTTTTCTGCATATTATCTGGATAAAACAATGGAATGGACATCTGTAATCAATCTGGGTATGCCAGTCAACTCGCCGGGAAATGAACTTCATTTCAAGCTTACCGGTGATGGTCAGAAATCTATTTTTTCATCAGACAGGAAGACCGGTTATGGAGGATATGACCTGTATTCAGGATTCTTTAAAACCGCTCGTACAGAGCAGAATCAGGCAGCCATGCCGGATATATTTTTCAAAGTTCCTGATTTTAAATTGAATTCTCAAGAATACAAGGATGAGGTATTGGCAAATAAAATAACGGCACTCAATCTGGAACCGATGTATTATACTAGTGATGACAATGTGTTACAATCCAAAAGTAAAAATCAGTTGGATCTGCTTATAGAAATAGGTAAGCGTTTTCCAACGTCCAGTTTCAACTTTTTGGTAAATTCAGAATCAAGTGTATCGCCCGAAATAGAACTTTATTTTGGAGTGAAGAGAGCTGAATTGATAAGCAATTATATGATATCCAAAGGTATTTCCGGATCCAGAATCAACTTACAAAGTGTGGGTAGCTTATATCCGATCGCAAAAAATATGTTGGATGGCAGGCCAAGTATTTCGGGACAAAATCTAAATAGACGAATAGAGGTGAGTATCAATCATATTGATTCATTACCACTAAAGGTTACATACAAACAACCCTTTGTGAGTGACCTGTTAAAAACAACCGATGGAATAAAATTTAAAAAAAGGATAAATGGCCTGTCATACAGGGTTCAGATAGTTTCATTGAAACAAATGTACAACGGTGATATATATTCACTAAGTCCTGACCTTATGATAGAATCTGTAGGTGGAACATCAGTATACAGGTATATGTTAGGCCTTTTCCCAAATTTCGGTGAGGCCTTGGAATTTCAGAATATTTTGCAAAAAAATGGTCTGAAAGATGCTTTTATCGTTCCATACATAGACAATGTAAGAATTCAAAAAACTCAGATCTCCGAAATCAATATGAATAAGTATCCGGACCTTAGGAAATATTATTTAAACTAAAGAATGGATTCAATACAAAAACTTCCTGATACATTAAGACAACAAGACCATATGGGTAGATATGCGTTTTTTAAAGAGAGTTTGAGAAATTTCAAGACAGTTGGCACAGTTACGCGGAGTTCACGATATTTATGCCAGGCAGTGGTGAAGAATGCCGATCTGTCGAAGGCAAAAGTAGTAGTAGAACTGGGGGCAGGGGATGGAGTAATGACAAGGCATCTTTTGAATGCCATGCATCAAGACGCCATTTTGATCTCATTGGAGATCAATCCTATTTTCTGTGAACAAATGGCACAAATAGATGATCACAGGTTACGTATCGTCAATGATTCTGCAGAGCATTTGCCGGAGATATTGATAAAGTATGGATTGGGAAAAGTCGATTCAGTTATTTCTGCTTTACCTTTTTCGGTTTTTCCAGAAGAATTAGCCAGGACTATAGTTGAAGTGAGTTGTGATGTATTAAAAGATCAGGGGAAATTTGTACAGATCCATTACAGTTTAAAAACCAGAAATTTATACCGGGAGGTCTTTGGGAATGTTA
Organism: Saprospiraceae bacterium; assembly: GCA_043753405.1. Lineage (GTDB taxonomy): Bacteria > Bacteroidota > Bacteroidia > Chitinophagales > Saprospiraceae > Parvibacillus. The sequence continues at coordinate 9,616 of JAYUWT010000282.1, forward strand.
AAACAGGATTTGAAGTAAGAAATATTCCACCTGCTTTTGTCTTATTATGCACTAAAAATTAAGGATATTTTTAAAAAATATCGTATAAAAAAGAAACAATCATCGAGTACTGACGATTGTTTTTTTTTTTAACTATTAATAGTCTTTATTTTTTTCTATCTCGATGACATCAATTTGTCTGCTTAGGCCTTCATCAAGTGAAATAAGTGTTTCTGTATATGCTATTCCTTTGATGTCGATAATTTTGCCATGTAAGATGTTCTTTAAATGTGTATTATTTTTACAAATGAGTTGTACTATTCCGCTAAATCGGCCTGTTGTTAAATTAACAACAGTTACTTCTGGAATTTTTCTTAAAGCTTCTATGACATTTTTGTAATTAGCACCTTCAGAAAAATTCACACCCACAAAAGCTTTAATTTCAAAGCCCAGTTTTGTATGATCTGCAATTAAGTGCATTGCTTTTATAACACCTATTTGCTCAAGCTTCTTCATTCTTACATGTATCGTACCCCCGGAAACTTCAAGTTGACTGGCAATTTCCGCATAGGTCGAATTTGCATCTTTCATTAAAATTGATAATATTTGTTTATCAATTCGATCTAACTCATGATCTTTATTCATATAGGGATATTTAGGTTGTTTTATACTTTCGTAATAGTATTTAAAAAACATTAACACATATTTACAAATAAATGTTCAATATAATGAGCGAAAACTAAAATTACACTAAATAATATGCGCAATATTTTGTTTCCTTTCTGTATATCTGTCATTTTATTTTTAATATTTCAACTAATCGATATTTCTGACTTTCATGAAAAGAGTTATGTAAGGGAAAAAAAGAACGTTTCTAATAATGATGTTGTGGAAATCAATAGATACTTTAAAAATTTTAACAACCATTCATTGTTGAACAGTCCACCTGATAAGTTGCCAATAACAGAAGCTATGACGGGTTCTAATAAAGTATATCTGGTAGATGCCGGTGATTATGCTCAATGGATCACCATAGGTAAGGGTCTTGATTCTACAAATTTAATAAAAGATTCGAATATAGTAGCCCTTATCAGATACAAAAAGAGACCCACGGACAAAATTGGTTATATCCATCTTAAGAACTTGAGCTGGGGGTCGTATCGTTACTTCATGGAATCCATGGAACATTGTGCCGGAAAGGACGGATTTGATACGCTCTATCTGGATCTAAGAGACTGCCCTAATGGAGTAGATGCTGAAGCCATTAAGATCGCTAATCAATTGGTTTATAACAGTGGTATTGTATTGATGAAAGAAATGTTTTTTAATGGGACCGTAAATACTATTACATCGCGAGGTAAAGTGTTCTTTCCTTTAAAAAAAATTAATATTTTAATAAATTCACATACTTCAGGTGTACCTGAAATGTTGATTAAGATGCTGGATAATGGTAGTGAAATATCGATTATGGGTCAAAAGACCAAAGGTGATAATTTAATTAAAAGGTTTTTTCCATTATCTTCAGGTAACTATGCTTTTATACCTATCGGATATTATTGTGAAGATTGTAAAACGCACGATGTGCACTATGATCAAGCCCAATTACACCCTATTTTACCCTCCAAAATGTGGAAAGACGAACAATTAGATTCAATAATTAACAGCAAATTCAGACCTATTTCCTTATAATTTCTACTTTTCCTCCTATTCCGTTGCGGATAATTACTGAACTTAAGACTACTCTTTTTTCATTGCGTCGATGTTCCACTATATATTTTACTCCTGCTTTAATCTTATCATTTATTGCAGCAAAGGATCCGGGGGTTGGTTC
>JAYUWT010000283.1:0-4232 GCA_043753405.1 Saprospiraceae bacterium
CAGAAACAGAAGCAATTTATATCCGACTAAGAATATTATACAATAAACTAGGTGAAACTAATCAGGCTGTCAATGAAAATCTTTATCCTTTTTTTGATAGGTCCCTTGAAGAAAAAAATGATCATCAGCCGCACATGGCATTACTATACGGTTTTATAGAGCAATATAGGAAATTACAAAAATCAATTAATAAGATCCCTGAGAAATACTTACATCTTTATTATGTGGATTTTTTAAAACAACAAAAACAAAAACATCACCCTCCTTATGCTTATGTTAATTTTGAGATCTCACCTTATGTAGATAATAAAGTCATCGATGAAGGTACAGTTTTGCTCGCCTCATTGGATAAAGATGGCATACCACATAGATTCAAAACTTTATTTCCTGTAAACGTTGGTCATTGCAAAATATCTGATATTAAAACCTTGTATTTTGATAAAGGTTACAGGGAAACGTTGACAAACAAATATGCAATAATCACAGAATCATTTATGGCTCCCATAGCCAATTCTCAGGACGGCCGGGGGGCTTCTTTCAACCCGGACAAGCCGCCTTCATGGCCTACATTTGGTGAAGACCAACTTGATAAAGAACCACATTTGAGAAATATGATTGAAGCAAATTTGGGCTTTGCGATCTCATCTCCGGTTTTACATTTAAGAGAAGGCAAACGTAATGTGTCTGTGCGTTTAAATTTTGATGAAAAATCAATTAAAGAACTAACTAAACTTTTTAAAGACATATCGTCAAAAGAGCGGGTTAAAAGCACCATGCTGGATATATTTTTTAAAATATTCAGTTCAAAAGGTAAAAAGCGAAATATAACCATTGTGCTGACGAGCTCTAAAGGCTGGCTCAAAGTTGATCCTCAGACCATCAAGATATATCAGGAGGATGAAGAGCAATGGGATCCATCTCATATATATTTTTCCTTCGTCCTGGATCCTCTTGCACCTGCGATCATTCCTTTTAATGAAGAACTACATAGTGGAAAATTCATATCCTCAGTCCAACCATCGATGATTGTTCTCTTAAATAATGAAAGAGAACCTTACCTATATTCCTTTCTTCAAAAATTAATTATTAAAGATATTTTCATTGAAACGAAAGTAGAAAATATACGCGATGTTAATATTTATAATGAATATGGCCCCGTCTCCAATACTCAACCATTCTATCCATTTGGACCCACACCTACGAAAAACTCATATTTTATACTTGGAAGTGAGGAAATATTTAAGAAAAATATCGTACATCTGGATATGGAAATTGAATGGTTCGACTTGCCAAAGACACCAGGATTATTCAACAAAAAATATGCAGATTATGATATTCGTTATAATGACTTTTTTGTAAAAATTGGAAACCTTTCAGATGGCGAATTTATTATTGAAAATAAATCCAGGCCATTGTTTCAGGTAGCTGACAGGTCCGGAACCGAAAAATTAAGAGACGAATTTTTATTTACACGTTATGAATTTGATCATGATGACTTATTAAATATTGGTTATAAAAACAATCAGTTTTTTCTTGAAAATAATGAATTTAATTCACAGACTACCTCAGGTTATATCAAAATAATACTCGATGAACCAGAAGATGGATTCGGCCAAAAAAAATACCAGGAAGTATTATCTAAATATATGGTTAAAAATGCCCGACTAATCAATAAGGCCCTTGTTAAGGACGAAAACGATCCTGAACCGGATATTTACTTTCCTTCAATGCCGGAGATACCTATGGTAAGCAATATAATAATCAAATATACCGCCCATGATACGATCGATTTTACGCAGGAAACAGAATCATTGCAGGAAGTAAATCATATACATCCTTTCGGGTATGAGAAGATCTATCCTAATTTGAAATATCAGGATCAACTTCCTTTTTTACTTCCACAATATGAAGAAGATGGATATTTGATCCTGGGTTTGGAAAACTGCAAGAAAACTGAAATAATTTCACTGCTGTTCCAAATGATTCCTGTGTATTATCAGGACAAAGATCAATATACTTTACCTATAATACGTTGGCAATATTTAACTTATAATAATAATTGGAAACAATTGCCCGGCGAAAATATCCTTAGGGATGAAACTGATACATTTACAAGGACTGGTGTCATACAGATCAAGATCCCGGCAGATATCTCCAATCTTTCCAATATTATGGAGTCGAACAAATTTTGGATAAGGATTTGTGCCACAGGAGATATCCAGCTCCTGAACCATACTATAAATATCCTGCCAAATGCAACTTTAACTAAATGGATGGACCAGTCCGACCCAACCGATCTGAACGAGCCATTTCCTCCGCATTCAATAATTTCTTTGGATACCAAGATCCAGGGAATAACCAGGGTCAATCAACCTTTTGAAAGTTTCAGTGGTAAGGCTGAAGAATCATCCATCGAATTTTATACCAGGGTAAGTGAACGTATCAGGCATAAAAACAGAGGATGGACAGCATGGGATGTTGAAAGGATCATTTTAAACAAATATGATGATATTGAGCAAGTAAAATGTATCTCAGGGATCGCCGAAAGTGGTGATTTTGAATATGAATATATGAGTCTGGAAGAAGATGGAAAAACGTACGAAATCAATTACAGATCAGAATTAGACGAATTTAGCTCCAATAAAGTCATAATAGTAGTTGTTCCCAAAAAACTTAAATATCTGAAAGAACATATTGCAATTGCAAATTTTAGGAAATTAGAACAAATCAAAAGTTTTATATCTGATAAGATGTCTCCATTTGTATCTATCAAGGTCAGAAATCCTGAATTTGAGTATTTACGTATCCAATGCGATATAAAATTTGTAGACAGAGGCAATGAAGGTTATGACATTTCTAATTTAAAAGAGGAGATTGCTAATTTCATTTGCCCTTGGTTCATTGATCAGTCAAATGCATTGGAATTTAATAAAGAAATACATGTGGATTCACTCAAAGATTATCTTAAATCTTTGAGTTTTGTAGCTTTTATAACACGCTTTTCTATAATCCAGATCATAGAAGATGGATATCAATATCATTTAATTGACAGTGCAGAAAGTCACGATTATCTGCATACTATGAAGCCTACGAAGCCATGGTCCACTTTTATACCCGATCAAAATCACGTAATTAATATAATTGAAGAGGAAGAGGAAGCTGATCCGGAAAAAGTCCAGTCTCCAATTCGTTTTAAAAATGAATATAATATTTTAAAAAAGACCAAGGTCATACAATTGAAAAAATTGAATGTTATGAAAAAAGCACATAAAAAAATTGAAAAAAAACCATTTAAAAATTTAACAATAGAGTTATAAAATGGATAGAACGGCACAACAATTATACAGAGAAAACCTGATCCAAAGGTTTAATGATCCTGATCTTCAAGATTTTGTACAATCTACATTGAATATACTCAGTGATGGTATTGATATAGATGATATTAATGGATTAAAATTAGAATCTAAAGGAGGTAGCAAGAAACTAATGAGTTTTTATGAAAAAATTAAAAATAAATCTTCTTTATTTGAAATCAGTGTAGCTCAAAATACGCTGAAAAATAACAGTTTAAATATTACTGCAAATAATAAACCCATATTGTCACTTGTAGATAATGGATGTGTGGGGATTGGCAAACTTGATCCCGCCTTTCAATTAGATATCGATGGGCTGGCTTGTTCTACAGGCAGGGTTGGAAATTTTGCTGTTGGTAAAATCCCTGCGGATGGATCGTGGCATACTTTATTGAACAATTTAGGCGGAACCATTGGATTTGAAGCCATAGCACATATTATAAATGCGTCAGATGAAAGATATGCTCTTACGTATGGTATTTTATTAATGTCTGAGAAAAAAGGTAAAAAAAATAAAGTACAATCGGTCGATGCTGCCAGTAGTTGGTTATGGGGAAGATGGCTTAACAAAATTAAATTCAGATGGACTCTGGATGATGCAAACAGTACTGATCTGATTCTTAAATATAAATTAGAAATGCGTTCCAGAACCAGACAAGGTTTACCGGGGGTGGAAACTCCATATGTTTATTATCGTCTGGCAAAAATATGGGATAAACAATATGAAACGGGAATAGATCTCAATGAAACAAATATTTTCAGTACTACATATGGCAAAACAAGCCCAAAAGAACCTGTTATTCCGGAAATTGCACCTGGATCAATTTCGGTGGGAAATAAAAAAACAATAAGTATTAAACCTAAATAGTTTAAAATTAA
>JAYUWT010000284.1:0-4232 GCA_043753405.1 Saprospiraceae bacterium
CGACCATATTCATTTGGATCCTTTTATTCATTGGCGTTGATTTTTTTTATTATTGGTTCCACCGTATGAGTCACCAGGTCAATCTACTTTGGGCTGCACATATCGTCCATCACCAGTCTGAGGAATATAATCTTTCCGTGGCATTAAGGCAATCCTGGTTTCAGGGTTGGTTTAGCTGGGTATTTTATTTACCTCTTGCCTTTCTGGGTTTTGACCCTATCATGTTCCTCACCATCAGTTCTTTTAATACCTTATATCAGTTCTGGATACATACACAAGCCATCAAATCAATGGGCTGGCTCGAGTACATCATCAATACACCTTCCCACCACCGTGTACATCATGGTTCTAACCCTAAATACATTGATAGGAACCATGCAGGAACACTGATTATTTGGGACCGCATGTTCGGTACTTTTCAGAAAGAAGAAGAAACCGTCTATTACGGCATTACCAAACCACTTTCTAGTTGGAACCCTTTATGGGCTAATTTTCATTATTGGTTTGATCTCCTTCGGCTTTCAGCAGAATCTAAATCTGTCAAAGACAAAATAAGAGTATTTTTAAATCCACCCGGCTGGCAACCTGATAACCTCGGTGGTTATCAAAAACCTTCTGAAATAGATGATGCTACTTTCCGTAAATACGACGCTACAGCCGGAAATGTCTGGGCCGGATATAGCCTTGTTCAATTTATAATGGCACTAGCAGGAGGATCAGGTATGTTGTTCTTATTTGAAAAAATGTCTATGGTACAAAACATTTTAAGTGCTGTATTTATTCTTGGAACGTTGATAAGCTGTGGAGCACTATTCGAGCGAAATTCCTGGTTAAAGAATTTTGAATTAATAAGATTGATCCTATCATTTTCATTGCTTTATTTTTTTCAAGGAATACCTTATTTTGCATTGATTGCAGCAATATTTATATTAATCCAACTTATGTCGATCATATGGTTCATCAAAATTCAAAAACAAAATAATCTTGAAAAAACTCAACTCGTTTAATTTCATTTTTGTTTTAATCTTTGTAGCTCACTTGGTAGGAATAGCTATGGAATACGATACCTTAGTTACTCTCACCAAACCTCTAATCGTTATTACCTTACTGGTTTATTTTTATAGTGTAACAAAGCTTTCCAATACCTTTCAGAAAAGGATTTTCTCCGGGCTGATATTTTCTTTGATAGGAGATATCCTATTACTTCTGGTTGATAAAGATCCAAATTTTTTCATCGCCGGACTTGTGGCTTTTTTGCTTGCCCAGGTAAGTTATATAACGGCATTTTATCTGGATTTTAAACAAAACCCGGGTCACAATAAAATATTATTGACAGGTGCCATTTTGATCTTTGGAATTTATTGCTTTTCGTTTTTTAATTTTTTGAGTCCGGGCCTGGGTGATATGAAAATGCCGGTGTTAGGTTATGCGATCATTATTTCTATTATGGCGATTTTTGCAACTTATAGATTTGGCAGGGTCAACAGGATCAGTTTTGTAATGATCTTTCTTGGGGCTGTGTTTTTCCTGGTATCCGATACAGCTCTTGCCATCAATAAATTTTCTCATCCATTTGATTATTCCGGCCTTATAATCATGTCGACATATATGTTGGCCCAATATTATATCACAGTGGGAGCACAGAACCGGGAAGTGAGAGTTTAGAAAACAGCTAAGAACTTTTCGTCTATTGCTGCAGTATTGGATTTGTATTTAGTCTCATAGATCTTTCCAAATGTAGCCTGGGAGTGGGAAAAACCCCCTGTACTCAACCAAAATACATCTGTTTCAACACCGGCTCCATAATCTTTTCTTTCAGATTTGCCTTTCATATCATGTCCAAACCGTGCCTGAGTGATATTTTTATTTTTACCTGAAGACAACCATACTATTGGATCTGAAAAAATAGCTTTGCGCTCCACATTGCCGGTATTTGGATCTGAATTAGCCACAGCACTGTACCAATCTTTTACTAAAGTCGAAGTGTTTCCGGTATTGATAATAGCGATAGTATGCCATTTTTTCTTTTTTTCATTATATACCCGGGCTTCCCAGGTATCTGCCTTTGTACATGAATCAACCTTATGGAAGAGAGACAGGGAAATATTCTGATCAGGTGCCCAGTTGTAAGGAACTATGATCCGGGATAATTTTTTATTTGTCGAGTCAATAAAATAATTTTTAAATTGACTGTATTGTAAATTTGGTTTTTTATTTCCTTTGATGTTCTTCCAGGTCATATAAAGATATTTTCCGGATTCTTCATTGGCCAAACCTACCTGGAATAATTCATTAGCTACGGCACTTATTCTCGTACCCTGATAATCATATTTATTTGAAACCATTGTATTGACGCACATACCTTCTACCATGTCTGTTGTTCCTGTCATATATGTAAGATTTACAGTAGAAGCATTACGTTCAGCAACAGTTGGAAAAGAGATCTTATCAGCAAAAGGGGCGTACATCTGAACATTCATAATTCCGGGGAAGTAAACTCCACTTTTTGAAATTGGCTTTATCCAGATAGAATAAAAACCGGGGAAGTCGGCAGTAAAAATACCTGCATCGACCATTAAAAATTTAGCCTTGCCACCGGATGGAGGGACCTTTAATTCTCTGGTTTTATCACCAAATTTTACACTTATCGATGCTGGAGTTTCACCATCATTTGACAACATGAGTCTGATGCCTAAGTCTCCTTTGGCTTCTATCCGCATATTGTACTGAACCACTATTTTATCATTGGTCCATTGGGTACATCCGAGCAGATCATCAAATTCAATGCCTTTTTGGTTGGGAATAGCGTAACCGGTATATCCTGGTATTTTAGCACAGAATACTTGCTGACCGATCACAGAGAAGTGAAGGAGAAATAACAAACAAAGAAAAAGTAAAAAATTTCTTAACATAATTCCAATATGCACTCTAGCAGACAGTAAATGTTCAAGGTTACCGAGAAAAAATCAATAAGCAATATAAGTGGTCCATTTCAATACCGAAGGAAACTAACGAATTACAATGTGTAATTTAGTATAATATTAATATCTGTCGGAATATAAAATCCATAAAAATTCCAATGAGAATTGACTGAAACTATACGTTATCGGGAATTATGTTACAAAAATAACAAAGAAATCCGAATTAAAGGAAAAAAATTTGCTAAAGATCAAATTTAATGCCCTGTGCTAAAGGTAATTTAGTACTATAGTTGATCGTATTTGTCTGTCGCCTCATGTATGCTTTCCAACTGTCTGAACCACTTTCACGACCTCCACCGGTTTCTTTTTCTCCTCCAAATGCTCCACCTATCTCTGCGCCACTTGTCCCAATATTAACATTCGCGATGCCACAATCAGAACCATTATTAGAAAGGAATAGTTCAGCCTCACGCATGTTGGTGGTCATGATAGCAGACGAAAGGCCTTGCGGCACATCATTCTGTAGATGGATTGCTTCACTCAGTTCTGTGTATTTGATCAGATAAAGAATTGGTGCAAATGTCTCATGCTGTACGATCTTATATTTATTCTCTACTTCAGCAATACAGGGTCTTACATAACAGCCACTTTCGTATCCGGCACCTGATAAAATTCCACCTTCTACAACAAATGTACCACCTTCTTCCACTACTTTTTGGAGAGAATAAGTATAGAGATCCACTGCATCTTTATCTATAAGTGGCCCTACGTGAACACCCGGTTTCAATGGATTTCCAACGACCAGTTGACCATAAGCTGCTTTCAATTTTAGTTTGATGGTCTCATAAAGACTTTCATGGATGATCAATCTTCTGGTAGAAGTACATCTTTGCCCTGCGGTACCAACTGCTCCAAACACCGCTCCTGTCAGTACGATGTTAAGGTCGGCATCCGGCGTAATAATGATGGCATTATTACCACCCAATTCAAGAAGAGATTTACCCAATCTGTTAGCTACAGCTGCACCTACCACCTTACCCATTCGAGTACTACCCGTAGCAGATATCAAAGGCACTCTGACATCTTTAGTAAGCAATTCCCCAATCTTATAGTCACCATTCACAAGATTGACCACCCCTTCAGGTACAGAATTATTTTTTAATACTTCTTTTAACAGAAGATGACATGCCACTCCGCTAACAGGGGCTTTTTCGGATGGCTTCCACACACATACATCACCACAGATCAGGGCGATCATAGCATTCCAAGACCAAACTGCTACTGGAAAATTAAATGCACTAATGATGCCGA
>JAYUWT010000285.1:0-4227 GCA_043753405.1 Saprospiraceae bacterium
TCCCAAAAGAAAAAATCTGAGGCCATTAAGGTGAACCCAATTAGATTTAGATCCGAATAAGATAAATTTTTGGAAATGGTATCATTACAAAGTTTTACTAAATGATCTTTAGTGATTTCAAATTCCCCTTCAGTTAAACTTTCGATATAAATTGATTTAACATCAAAGCTTGTTTGATTAACACTATTAACTAAACCAATAGACAATTGATCAGCGCTAATAATATTCTCAAAATATTCCTTGAGTTTTTGCTCTTTCATTATTGATTGTTAAAATTATTTAGTCTTCTTCACTAGATGAACAAGTGCAGAAAACCCGCAGTAGACACCAATCAATACTATAAAACTTCTCACCCAGTTCATCATAGACCACTCGCTCCAGGCAGTTTTGATATTATCCATATTGGATGTTACTGGAGAAACAAACATGACTTCATTCCTTGGATAAAAATAAGCGAATGTTAAAACATCACTTAATATGGCAATCATGAGGACAAGACCACAATATATCCTCATGCGTTTATCCACCTTCCAGCAAAGGATCAATGCCAGCAAAGCCAGAACCTGGTTAATGGGTGAAAACAAGCGGAAGAAAGTACCGGGGTTGGCTGTTTTGTAATAAGCACGTGCAGTTTCTATTGAAGCAGGAATATCACTTCCCCAATTGGGAGCATCGACCAAAGATGTATAAATATTTACAAATAAAACTCCTGAAAAAAGAGCCGTTGATAAGATAAGTACTGTTTGACGGATCATGGTAAATGAGTTGATGGTTAATAAATCTGATAAAATCTCCGGAATACCATGCTAAAATAAAAATAATTTATTTATAAGGTGCTCTATTCATATCAAATATTTGAGCTTGTTTGAAATTATTTTCCTGTAATATTAATAAATCAGAAAATATTTTAAATTTTTATTTATTTCCGAAACCTTTACCTACATTAACTTTAAACACATTCATATCCGTTTACAAACGCTTACAAACGCTTACATCCGACTACAAACGTTTGTCTACCGAATAAGGATCGACAGCCATCTCATCTTTGTACTGTCAAGGGGTTGAAGCTGTAGGCGGTAAGCCGAAAGCTGAAAGCAATTACACGGAATAAAGATTTCGTTAGGCCTAAAGCAATAAGCCGTAAGCTGTAAGTCGTCAAAAAACTAAAGTCGATTATATTAAAGTTCATTTTATTTACGAAACTATGGTTCTGAACGGCTTATAGCCTAAAGCCTATAGCATACCGCTTATAGCCTATAGCTTTTAGCCCCACAATTATTTAACCTTTTAAATTATGTCTTATCATGAATGCACTAAAAAACAAAGTACAATTGATCGGTAACCTGGGTCAGATTCCGGAAGTTAAAACATTCGACGGCGGACGCAAAATGGCACGCCTTAGTTTAGTGACTAACGAACGCTACAAAAATGCTTCCGGAGAAACAGTTAATGAGGCCACTTGGCACACCCTCATCGCATGGGGCAAAACTGCGGAGATCGCAGAGAAATACCTGGAGAAAGGAAAGGAGATCGCCATCGAAGGCAAACTCATCAACCGCAACTACACCGACAAAAATGGTGTAAAGAAATATGTCACAGAAATTCAGGTCAATGAATTACTAATGCTGGGCCTGAGCAAGAAAGCTGTTTAAAGGACCAACCTTAATTCGAACACCCAAGGGCCGGTGGAATGTAATTCTGCCGGCTTTTTTAGGATTTGATGGCTTCCAGACATCCAATCAGTGAACTCTTCTTAGCTGCAAGTCATTCAATAAATCAAGTCTTCTTAACTTCCAGACATCCAATCAATAAAGTCTTCTTTTGCATCAAAACATTAATCATCTATGAACTTCTCAATCAACCAGATCTACCATATCTTCAATCAGGGAAATAACAGAGGTAAGATATTTTTTAATGATCGGAATTATTACTTTTTTATTAAAAAAATCAAAGAATTCATAGGCCCTTATGGGCAAATAATTTGTTGCTGTCTCATGCCTAATCATTTTCACATTTTACTTTATGTGGATAAAACTATAATCACATTAGAAAATTCAAAAAAAAGGACATTAAACAGATCTATTGGAATAATGCTAATGTCTTATACATTTGCGATCAATAAACAGGAACATCGGTCCGGTTCATTATTTAGGCCTCACACCAAAATCACAGATGGCTGGACTAATGATTTCAATGTTGCTTATGGTTTGAATAAAAACGATATTTTCAATGGTCAAAATGACAGGAGTCGAATATGCTTTGAGTACATTCATAATAATCCTATAAAAGCAAAAATGGTCATAAATCAAACAGATTGGGAATTTTCCTCTGCCAGAGAGTATGTGGGATGATCAGAAAACAGTGTTTGCAATCTTAGTATTGGAAGGAGGATTCTTGAAGGTTAGGTTAAGCCATCAAATAACAAGATTTAATAATAATATATAATTCTGAAATTTGAGCTAAGAATTAGAGAAGTAACTGACGTCTTCAATCAGAGATAGCCCAATTCAAATCTAGTGGCACACACCTCATCTACCCAAAAACATTCGTCCCTTTTCCGGTAGTTATCAAACTGAATAAACTTTCCTGAATAAGTTGCTCCCATGCACCTGAACATCCGTCATAACATTCGATTTCCGGAACAAGTCCAGAGTGAGTGAAATGCAATTGTGTTTTATTACCAATTTTGGAGATATCAAAAACTATTTTTGTGCCAGTCCATTCACTTTCGTTTTTAGTAAAATTTAGTTTGCTGTCAGTAATAAGCCACACCACTTTTCTTTCCGGAAGTAACTCAACTATTTTTTGTTTTGAAAAGTGGATCTCTTTCATTCGGTATGTAAACTCATTATTTAATTGATCTGTGCTACCTTCTATTTCCCCTTGCCACCAACCGCGGACAATATTAATTGCCGTGAAGACCTCAGATGCCGCATTGTCAACTATAATAGTGGTAGTATAATTTGATGCTGTCATTTTAATTACTTTTTTATTTATAGAATTACAAAATTATAGTCTGACAGCAACTTTAATAGCGTGTAAAATAGACTTTGTAATGGGTGGATTTAGACAATTATGCACCTGTATTATGTGAAGAATAATTTTCCACAGAAAAGTCAATGCATTAGCGAGCTAAATTTGCCAGAGTCATTTTGCAAGTCTTTCAATTGTTAGGCCCTGGATAATTATACTAAACAAAACACAAAAATAGGTTGCAACCAAAAGGATATTTTTGGTATCACTGTCCGGAAGTGACAATACCAAAGCCAATGATAGTCCACCTCGTAAACCACCCCAACTTATGATCATTGCTTCTTTGTTTGTCAACTTTAATAGTTTGGGAATTACTAAATGAGGCAGAAATACAATTACTATTCTAGAAAGCAATACTATAAAAATTGAGATAATACCTATTACAATATAATTTTTATTAAAGTCTATTACGATGAGTACAAATGCTATTAAAATAAATAGTATTGCATTGAGCACAACGTCAACCAATTCCCAAAATTTACGAACATATTCCTGTGTGGTGTCGCTCATAGCAATATTCTGCCTGAAATTACCAACCATTAAACCCATTACAACCATTGCCAGTGCTCCGGAAATATGAAAGTAATTAAACAAACCGTATCCGGCCATTACAAAAGCAAGTGTCAATAAAATTTCAGTTTCGTAATGATCCACCGATTTCAATAATAAATGTAGGAAATACCCAAAAATCAATCCCATCCCTATTCCTCCTATTGCTTCCTGAACAAACAAAATTCCAAAATCAGAAAAACTAAAAGAACCGCTTTTTAATGTTTCCAACAATGCAATGAATACCACTACACCAACCCCATCATTAAACAAACTTTCTCCAACAATGGTGTATTCAGTCTTTTTGGGAACATTAGCTTTTGTTAAAATACCCAAAACTGCAATAGGGTCAGTTGGAGATATTAAAGCTCCAAATATTAAGCAATATGTAAAATCAATATGTAAGTGGAAAAGTTGAGTCAACAAATAAAAAAGAGATGCTATAAGCATGGTTGAAAGTAACACTCCTCCTAATGCAAATGTAGCAATCGGCCTTATTTGTTGTTTAAGATTACTCCAATTGGTATGTAAAGCTCCTGCAAAAAGTAAAATCCTAATAAGATATTAAGAATAATTTTGTCAATCTGTACAAGTTCGATGTAATTTTTAATTTCATCTATGGGGATGTCTAACCAAAGTTTTGAA
>JAYUWT010000286.1:0-4226 GCA_043753405.1 Saprospiraceae bacterium
CGGAAATACTCCTGTTGCTAGCAGACAAATTGGCCCTAAGCCTTCAACTTATTTTGCTTATAATGAAAAATCTGTAAAAGATGGCAAAAAGCAATTTGAAAAAACCTGGGGGAGTCGTCCTTTAGCAGATAACTGGAGATATGCTTCTCTGCTTCAGAACTACGCTGCAAGTGATGAAGTAAGTGAAGAAGAAAAGTCCAATTCGCGTTTTATTTCCAAATCAGAGATCAGTAAAATCCTATCGGATATCCCAAATGATGTTGCATCCACCAGCGCAGTAGAGGCTGATATCATGGATGCCATGATCGCTTTGGGAGGGTTGTATCCAGACAAAATAGACCGCAGTGATAAATCAATAGAAATATTGGAGGAACTTATTAAAAGATTTCCGGGATCCCGTCACGAACCTCAGGCATACTACCAATTGTATTTTGCATACATGGATAAGAAGAATCAACCAAAGGCAGATTATTATGCCAACCTCTTAAGAACTAAATACAGCGGTAATCCATACTCTTTATATTTCTCTGACCCTGATTATATCAAAAGATTGATGGCCAAGGGTGATGAGCTGAATGTCTATTATAAGGAAACTTTTCAATCCATGGATACCGGCAATTATGTTATAGCTTATGACATGGCCACTAAAAGCGATAGCATTTTTGGAAAGAACAATATGATGAGGCCTAAATTTGCAATGATCTCAGCTATGGCATTAGGTAATTTGCAAGGAAAAGATGCATATGTGGCGGCTCTCAAGGACCTGATCTCCAAATACCCAAATACGGAAGAGGAAAAACGAGCCAAAGAAATGATGCGTTTACTTGGCTCAGGTGCCAATGAAAGTGAAGCCTTACTTGTCGCAGCCGATAAGATCTATAAAATAAACGATCAGGACCAGCATTTCGTAATGATCATACTCAAACCTGAGATCAGTAAGATAGAAGATGTTAAGATCCAGTTGTCAGATTATAATACGAAGTTCTTTAGCAAAGGAGACCTGAAGATCGCAAACATCACATTAAAAGATGCCGCTGCAGATAGACAGGTATTATTGGTGAGGTCATTTGACAATAAGATCAAAGCAATGGAATATTATAATCAGGCCAGAAACAAAAAAGGTGATTTCATTTCTGCACGTTTTCCTCATGATATTTATGCGATCAGCAATGCCAACTATCGGGAATTACTAAGGTTGAAGACCACAGATCTCTACGATATATGGTTTACGAAGTATTATAGGAATCTGTGATACATTAGTAATCGGTAATGGGTAATCGGTAATAATCGCCAAGGAACCTAAACATTAAGCTTCAGGCTGAGTCACTATCAGAGATCAGAGATCAGAGATCAGAGATCAGATATCAGATATCAGAAGTCAGAGATTAGAAGTCAGAGATCAGAAGGTGTTAAGTGGAGGCTTGAAGAGTTGTTAGGAAGATAAAAAAACATTTCCTAAATAGTTTAGAGTATAGAATCTAGCGTCTAACATCTAACATTTAAATCCGACCTCTACGTCTGATTTCAGCTATTTCACAAAGGAAACCGAAGTTTCACAAAGACCTTGGATATCATTAGAAGGTATCTAGAGTCTAGCATCTAACTCTAACTTCTGACTTCTGCCATCTGACGTCTTATAACCACCCTTCATCTGCAAAACTTGTATATTTATTTCCGGCTACGATGATATGATCCAATAGCCTGATGTCCAGTAAGGAAGCAGCTTGTTGTATTTTGTTGGTAAGTGTTCTGTCTTCTTCACTGGGACTAAGGTTTCCTGAGGGATGATTGTGGGCAATGAGGATTCCGGAAGCTCCTTTATTTAAAGCTAATTTCATCAGAACTTTGACATCTACCACCGTACCATGCATGCCACCGGCACTGAGTCGGATCTTGTCTAAAACTTTATTCGCCCTGTTGCAGATCACCACCCAGAACTCTTCTGTATTGAGATCCATTAGTTGAGTCGCGACAGTCCAATATGCATCTTTAGAAGAGCGGATGGATTCAGCTTCCCTGTGAATTTCTGATATTTTCCTCTTGCCTATTTCGATGGCAGCCATTATTTCTATCGCTTTGACGGGTCCGATACCTTTAATGCGCACCAGATCGGCGACACTGCATTTGGCTAATAGGCTAAGGCTTCCGCCACATTCTTTAAGTAAATACTGAGCAAGTCCGATAGCTGACATTTCCTGACATCCTGTTCGTAATATAATGGCCAGAAGTTCAGCATCGCTTAACCGGGATGGCCCGAGCGTGAGTAACTTTTGTCTGGGCTGATCTTCGCCCAGCATTTCTTTGATGATCATAGGTTTCATAATTTGATAATTAAATTGGGTGTAAAAAAATGGGTGTTATCGAAAACAAAAATAGTTATTTTACCACAGTCACACTTCCTTTTAGGTTAATATTTTTTCCGGAGATCAATTTTATTCTGATATGGTACACATACACCCCCGGAGAAACCACTTCACCTTTAAATGAACCGTTCCACATTTTTTCCTCCTCAGTTGAATTTAAGTCTTTTGCCTCAAAGATCAATGAACCCCAACGGTTGAATATAGCCAGACGCTCTATTTTTTCAATTGCTTCACTAGCTGTGGGACCGAAATAATCATTGATGCCATCATTATTGGGCGAAAAAATATTTGGGATAAAATAACTGTCGCAATTTTTTAATGTAACCCTTAGTTCATCATCTGCTGTTCCACAATCGTTCTCAGCAGTAGCCCGGTAAGTACCTTCATCTCCAACCGAAATGCTGGGACCTGTACTTCCATCAGACCAGACGATGTCTTCTACAGAAGAAATAGCTGTTAGTAATATTTTACTATTTTTGCAAATCACGGTATCCTCTCCTACCATTATGGTAGGAAGCGGAAGAGCAGTTATAATGATTTGATCATTTTTCTTACAATTGCCATCATCTACTATGACTGAGTAGGTGCCACTCTGGTCTACAGTTATGGATTGTGAAGTGGAACCTGTGTTCCACACATAACCCACTCCTGCCTCTTGAACAGTTAAGGTTAGATCACTACCTTCACAGATCGCCGTGTCCTGACCCAGTTCAAGGTCAATCGTATTGGGAACAATAATGACACGCATAGAATCAAATGTAGTATTGCCACAGCCATCTACTTTTCTAAGCATAAAGGTTGTGGTCTTAGTTACTTTAATTGTCGGTTTACTTGCGTTAGGATTGCTGAGGCCCTGGGTAGGGGTCCATTCATACGATATTGCCCCCGATCCTCCATCCAAGGTGACCAGGGAACTATCACAATATGTCACATCTTTTAACACATCGACCCATGAGGACGATTTAAAACAAAAGGAATGGGCATTCCTGGCACTTCCGGTTGATGCAGTAAAGCCCCAGAATACTTCTTTTTCACCATTAAAAAAAGGTCCAGAAATGGGTCCAACATAACCCAGGACTTTGGCACAATCAAAATAAACAGTGAACTCCTGAGTAAGGGCTTTCCAGGAAAGAACTACATCATGGTCATTATTATCTTCTATATTTCCTGCATTACCTATCGAGGTAGGCCCTGCTAATGTGTTTGGGCCATGTATTGGGTTGCCATCAAATACCAGAGCGACATGATCAGATGTCGGGTCATTGTTCGGGTTATTCTGATAAGTATCAAATTCTACAACAAGAGAATTAGGAGTTCCCTGATATCCTATCCCTCCGCCGATTCCTGTGACCAAAATATTTGTGTCTGTCATCATGATAAATGCAATACCATCGGCACCACTTGTGGTAAAATTTTGTCTGCCAAAATTCATTGTAACTGCAATGGTAAAATCCTTTGTCACATCCAGCTTTTGTCTTGAGATTACACTTCCCTGTTTGTTTTGTTGGTCCGGAGTCAATTCATAACAGCTTGAATTGATGGTGCTTGCATCACCGGAAATTATAAATTGACTAAATATATTATTATTTAATCCGGCAATCAATATACATAGATGAAGAACCTTTATAAGAATAATATTTTTTGGAAAGTATGCGTGTATTTTATGCAATGTTGGTTTATTCATGTTGTGTAAATAACTTTTTACTTCATTAAGGTATTTAATGTACTCTTTTTATTGAGATTTTAATGAAGGACGTTTTTATCATAACAAATATTATAGTTTATATGAGCGTTTTCATCAACATACATGAAATTTCCTTCGGACTTAAACATATAATTGTAATGGTTTTCATAGGTTATTAA
>JAYUWT010000287.1:0-4210 GCA_043753405.1 Saprospiraceae bacterium
GCATTTTCTACATTCATTCACTAAAATTTATAAGGCCGCCCCGCACAGATGAAACAGTTCATTAATACTATAATTTAATAATGGTACATATTGATTATCATTATATTACTATTAGTTACATAAGAGAAGTTAGAAGTCAGAAATTAGAGGTAGAAATACAATAAGTATTTTCTTGTTAAAATTTAATGTAGGCCAATTCCTGAATTATTAATCTTCAATGGACCTTTTTGTCATAACAGGCATCACGAGCATTACAATTTTCTCACCTATTTCGTCTTCTTTCGGAGTTAATATCGCTGCCCTGGAGGGTTGTGATAACGCTAATCTTATTTCCTGAGCATCCAGATTACTCAATGAATCTATGAGATATTTAGCATTATAAGTTAGTTCAATAGGATCATTGGTATATTGACATTTTAAAACTTCTTTAGCTTCATTGGAAAAGTCAACATCCAGTGTATTGATATGCATTTCATTTTCTGCAACATTAAAGGAGGTTTGGTAAGTCGTCCTGTTGCCATAAACTGTGATTCTTTTAAGGGATTGAAGAAGTTCCAATCTGTTGATAATGATCTCTTTGTCATTATTCAAAGGAATCACTGCATTGTAGTTTGGAAATTTCTGATCTATTAACTTGCAGTAAACTTTATAGTTTTTATAAGCAAACAATATTTGATTCCTTTCGTAATAGAGAGAAATGGGCAGGTCATCAGAGACGATGTGTTTCAGGATTGTGACTGCTTTTTTTGGAATAACAAAAGATCCCTCCTGATCACCATTTTCATGATACAAAGTATATTTTACCAATTTGTGCGCATCGGTTGCTGCAGCCACAATAGCATCCGGTTGGATAGTAACTGACAAGCCCAGCATATTGGTTTTCATTTCATCAGTGGCCGCAGCGAAGACACATGTATTAAGGGCTTTTATCAATCTGTTACCCGGCACAATTACCTGGGATTCAGTAGTTATCTCCTTAATATTGGGATAGTCTTCTACGTTATTACTACTCGACTTGTAGGTACCATAAGCTGAAATAAGTGAAAGCCCTGAAGTAGTCTCATCATATATTAATTCGATCGGTTGTTCCGGAAGTTCACGTAAGGTACTTACTAAAATATCTGCAGGAAAAGCAAATTTGCCATCTTCTGAAGGAACAATCTGCGTTTCTGTAATAATAGTAAAGTCAAGGTCGGTGGAAGTTATCGTCAGTTTATCTCCTTCCACAGAAAATAAAAAATCTCCTAAAATGGGATAAACGGGTTTGGAAGGTATGGCATTAAATCCTACCTGCAACATTCTATATAATTCTCCGCTGGAAATTCTCAAATTCATATATGTATTAATTTTAATATGGTCAATATAACCGGAATATTATGAATGACTTTTTTCCGGGACACTTTTAAAAATGCGAAAGTAAGGAAAAAAAAGGAAATGAAGTTTAGGGGTTTTTATAAAAGTTAAATGTAATAATTGGTTAAAGATCTGATGCAAGTGATGATAAATTCTAAGAAGTTACTAACAGGGATGCTTTTTCTGCATCCCATACCAAGGCACTTGCACCCAGGATAGCGGCATCAGCTTCGAACAATTCGCTTTCTATGATCTTTATTTTGTTTCTGAAAAGAGGCAGGATGTTCTGTTCAAAAGAGTCTTTTGTTGGTTTCAATAACATGTCACCTGCTTTTACCAGTCCACCAAATAAAATGATTGCTTCAGGAGAAGTGAACATTGCAAAATTGGCAAGTGCCATTCCAAGTATTTTTCCTGTATAAGCATAAACTTCCCGGGACATTGGGTCACCTTTCATGGCACATTCATAAACAATTTTACTGCTTATTTCATCCAATGGATATGCTTGCATCAATGATTGTTCATGAGGCCTTTGCTCTAAGAACTCAATAGCTGTCCGGGTCAGTCCTGAAGCACTTGCATACATCTCAAGTCCGCCATAAAGGCCGGTTCCGGGATGAAAACGTCCATCAGGTATTACACAAGTATGCCCTAACTCACCTGCGAAACCATCGTGGCCATAGATAAGGTGGCCATTTGCTACAATACCACTTCCGACACCGGTACCTAGTGTGATCATGATGAAATCCTTCATATCCTTGGCTGCACCATAAGTCATTTCTCCTATAGCAGCAGCATTGGCATCATTGGTCAGGACGACATTCAGGCTGAATTTGTCTTTCATCATCTGTGCCATAGGGATCACACCACGCCATTCAAGATTGGGAGCATGTTCTATAGTACCATTATAAAAGTTACCATTGGGTGCTCCCATACCAATTCCCTTGATGTGAGATATACCGCCCGCATATTCAATGGCAGGTAGTACTGCTAAAAACAACTCATCGATGTAAGATTCGACTTGTTTATGGTTGCTTGTTTTTATTGAACCTCTTTGAATTACTTTACCTGCCCTGTTGACGATTCCAAAGGCTGTATTGGTCCCACCAATATCGATGCCTATAGCTAGATCATCACTATTTGTCATACTAATCTTCTATCTGTGAATAAATCCTAATGACTTACTCCTGTTTGTTGATCATAATCTATACCCTGACGTTTCAATATTTGTTTTACTTTGAACGAGAAGAATAATAAATAAGCAAAGCAAAGTGCCGCCACCCAGAAGGAAGCATGGATGCCATAACCTTCTACACCCGGATTATTGATCTGGAGAAAGTCAGCAAGTTTTCCCTGAATAGGTGGAATAATACCGCCACCCAGGATCATCATTACCAGAAAAGCAGCTCCTTGCGAGGTATATTTTCCAAGGCCTGCTATAGATAAGGCAAAAATAGATGGCCACATAATGGAGCAGCATAAACCTGCACTTAGGAAAGCATAAACCGCAACTATTCCGGTTGAAAATATGCCTATCAGCATGGCTATCACCGCCAATGAACTGAATAAGATCATGGTTCGAACCGGTTTTTCGTCACTTATATAAAATGCAATGATCTGAATGATCACACACAATACATACCAATATAGAGGGGTCATGTCATATTGAGCTATAGTATTTGCAAGGATCACAACACCAAATGCCACCATGGGCACTACAAAGGTCAATACTTTTTTGGATGTACTTGAAAAATTAAATGCAGCAATACTGCCTGCCCATCGCCCTATCATTAGACTACCCCAATACATGGATATAAATGGTGCTACCTGCGAGGAAGTATATCCCCCAAAAGCAGTTTGCTTTAATAATTCTGCCAGATTACTTCCTACCGTCACTTCCACACCGACATACAAAAAGATCGCAAGCATACCGAGGACCAGTTGGGGATACTTCATAGCCCCCCAGCCCCGTTCATCTTTTCTGGCACTCATATTGAAGATAAGTAAGCCGATCACAACCACACAAAGAGCTCCGAACAACCAGTACATCCTCTTTTTTTCTAAAGGATATTTAAGATTGTCATGAATAGTTTGCGTATCTGATTTTAGGGTCGAAAGTTGGGTAACCTGACCGGCAGTAGTAGGACTGGGTACCGTAAGTGTATTCAATGAATCCACTTGTTTATCATATCCGCCAATTACAGTTTCCAGCCGTGCGATCTCCTTGGCCTCCGCACTCCTGTAACTTGCAAATACAGGGACGAACATAAATATTAATAATCCTGACATGATCAGCAAGCCATAAAATGCCTTGGTTGCTTTTTCGGTTGGTTCTTTAATGATTCCTGCCGGAACCTTTTTTGAAAAATAGAATAAGGCTGCAGCAGCTATAAAAAGAGCTCCCACACAGCAATACAGTATAATTACTTTTGAAAGTCCCAAAGCTGCGATCTCTTCGTCAGATATGGCTTTAGCAGTACCAAACAATGCAAGAGCAATCACTAAAGGACCTATGGTAGTTCCAAAGGAATTGATCGCTCCACCTAAAGTGATCCTGGATGATCCCGTAGCCGGATCTCCGAGTGCCGCTGCAAATGGCTGGGCGGCAGTTTGTTGAACAGAAAAACCTAATGCCACTATAAAAAGTCCAACAAGCATTCCTGCAAATGTATTGGCATTGACTGCTATGATCATGGCTGCTGCCCCAATAGCGGAAAACAGCAATCCGTAAACTATACTTTTCTTATAACCCCATTTACCTACCAAGTCATGCCCTCCGAAGGCTCCGTATGCAAAAAGTCCAAGTGCACCTACATAATAGGCAGTATAAAATGCAAAATCTATTAACTGAGACTGA
>JAYUWT010000288.1:0-11337 GCA_043753405.1 Saprospiraceae bacterium
AAAACTTTATAGTTGATTTACAATATTTGAGAAGGACACTGATTGAAATCAGACCATACACTTTCTAAGGTCATTTGATACGGGCTTAAAAATACAAGAATGAATAAAAGATATACATATTATTGGTTTGGATTTCTGATTTGTCTGATAAGCTCGTGTATCCCTAATAAGCCTAAGTCCAATCTCAGTTTTTCCCTTGATCTGGACAATAAAGAGATCCAGCTGGCATATGAAGCCGGTTATAAAAAATCCCGGGACACACTCTTCAGGCTCTTGCATCACAGCGACCCAACCATACGATATATTGCCGTGAATGCTTTTGCATCCTGGGCTGATAGTTCGGCAATTGATTCCATTGTGGTTTTACTCAAAGATTCTGACGAAAATGTAAGGATCGGGGCGGCCTATTCTTTGGGTCAAATAAGAAATATCAAAGCAGAAAGTTATTTAGTTCAGGTCTTTCAAAAATTTGACAGCTTAAATAATAATCAATATTTTAATGCGACTTTACTTGAAGCTATCGGGAAATGTGGCTCTTTAAATAGCTTAAAGCAAATAAGCAGTGTAAAGTCATACAAAGCCACAGATTCAATAATTATTATCGGCCAGGCAAAATGCATTTACAGATTTGCCACAAGAGATATTGTAGCAACAGAAGGCACCAAGGCTGCAGTAAATCTGTTGAGTAACATCTCTTATCCTTATATTGCCCGCCTATATGCTGCGAATTACCTCAGCAGGGCTAAAGGCATTGATTTAAAGCCTTATGCCGATACACTTATCAGCGCCTTTATCCTGAATCAGGATCATGATATAAATTTAGCTTTATCTGTAGCTATCACTAAATCTAAAACATCGTCGAGTTTTACATTTTTGGAAACTGAAATGTCCAGATCAAATGATCAGGGCATTCGGTATAATTTGATCTCAAATCTCAAACAATATTCTTACACGACTGCTGATACTATAGCTTTCCAATATCTGAAGGACAATAACCCACTGATAGCGAGGGAAGCGGCTACTTATTTAGTACAAAACGGAAGTGCCTCTGATGCAAAAAAATACTTTAACTATTATTTAGTCTCCACCACCAATAAGGCTGCACATATAGAACTTCTCGCCGCTGTCAATAAACATCTGCCCTATACTTTTACAGTAACCAAGGGGGCTGTCAATGCAATACTTAAAGATTCCTTACTGAGAGTAACGGATGTGTACAGAAAGACGGATATTATTGATGCATTGTCTTATGAGGTGACCAATTTTATGTTTATCCGGGATGCAACTCAGAAAGCTCCTGATAAAGTGATGCAGGTGGCCGGGTTAGCTTGCATTACTAATATATTGGGAAGTTCGAATTTTGCAAGAATTTATAAATCAAACTACATTATTTATAAAAAGCAAATTTTTTCTTATTTACTCAATGGGCTGATGTCAGGAGATGTAGGGCTGGTTTCAACTGCTGCAACCGTCCTAAGAGAGCCTTCATTAGGATTCAAGACCTTCTTTCCAAGTGATTCGCTATTTAAAATAGTGTTGAAGAAACAAAAATTGCCTGAAAATATTGAAGCATATAAAGAAATCGCTGCGACCATCGGCTATTGGAATAATTCGAAACCAAAAGAGGCTCCTGATAAGGGGTTGAGAATGCTTGACTGGGCAGTTCTCAATAATATCAGTGATTCTACGACATGCGAGATCACCACATCCAAAGGTACTTTCAAACTTCAGATGTTACCTTCCATAGCACCAATGACAGTAGCAAACTGGGTTGAATTAGTCAAAAGGAATTATTTTAATGGTAAGAATTTTCATCGTATAGTTCCTAACTTTGTGGCTCAGGGTGGATGTAACCGGGGAGATGGTTATGGTGGCACCAATTATGTGATCAGGTCAGAGTTTAGTCAGGTGTATTATGATAAAGAAGGGATGGTAGGAATGGCATCATCCGGGCCTGACACAGAAAGTATACAATTTTTTATCACAACCGCCCCTACCCCACACCTGGATGGCAGGTATACTATTTTTGCCAGGGTAATATCAGGAATGAAAGTAGTAAAATCTCTAAGCAGAGGTGATAAGATCTCAAAGGTTACTTTAAAATAATAAGAAACAATAATTGGAACCTTAGGCTAACAGGAAAATATTTTTTGATTGATCATAAAAATCAGAAATGTTTTATAAAATTTTCAAAATAAAAAGCACATTAAAATGAAAGAAACTCCGTTAACAGCTAAACACATCAACCTTGGTGCTAAGATGGCAGAATTTGCAGGATACAATATGCCTATTTCTTACACAGGGATCATCGATGAACATAAAGCTGTTAGAAATTCTGTGGGGCTTTTTGATGTTAGTCATATGGGAGAATTTATCCTGAAAGGTGGTCATGCTGAAGAATTGATCCAAAAAATCACTTCCAATGATGTATCATTGCTGGAACCGGGCGATGCGCAATACTCCTGTTTACCAAATAATGAAGGAGGAATAGTTGATGACCTGCTGGTCTATAGATTACCGCAGGATAATTGTGCTGAGGGTGAAAAGGCATATATGCTGGTGGTTAATGCAGGTAATATTAAGAAGGACTGGGATTGGATAAGCTCATTCAATACTATGGATGTCAGGATGTCCGATATATCAGATAAAACTGCATTGTTAGCCCTACAGGGTCCAAAAGCGTTAGCCACCCTTCAGAAACTAACTTCAAGTGACCTCTCAAAAATTGAGTATTACAATTTTGAAAAAGGTACCGTAGCCGGAATTGAGAATGTCATTATTTCTGCTACCGGATATACAGGTGCAGGCGGCTTCGAATTGTATTGTGATAACCAATTCGTGGAAAAACTTTGGGATGCACTTATTAGTGCCGGAGCAGAATTTGAAATTATGCCTGTGGGATTAGGTGCAAGAGATACATTGAGGTTAGAAATGGGATTTTGTTTGTACGGCAATGATATAAATGATACCACTTCTCCCCTTGAAGCCGGTTTGGGATGGATCACAAAATTAAAAAAAGGCCCTTTTAATTCTTCCGGATTATTCAGTCAGCAAAAAAATGAAGGAGTCAATAAAAAACTTGTCGGTTTTAAATTGAGTGACAGAAGAGTACCAAGACATGGTTATAAGATAAAAACTTCAGACGGAAATGAAATTGGTGAAGTAACATCCGGAACTATGTCTCCAGTATTGGAATACCCTATAGGTATGGGTTATGTCTTAACCGATCAAAGCAAAACGGGCAATTCAATTTATATAGACATCAACAATAAACTTTTTGCCGCAACTATCGTTAAACTACCATTTATTTAAGAAATTATAATGTTATCCCGGGAAGGATTTAAACAATATAATGTAAATGGTATTTTATATCTAAGATATAGATTAGATGGAATTTGTTGAGACAAAAAAAGCCTTTATAGACAGATGGGGTAAAATTAGTGGAAATTGGGGAGTGTGTAAAGGAATGGCGCAAATCCATGCTCTATTACTGATTAGCCCCAAATCCCTTTCTTCCATGTGCCTGATGGAAGAACTTGATATGTCAAGTGGGAGTGTAAATACGCACTTGCGGGAATTGATGGAATGGGGATTGGTATATAAATGCCCAAATACAACCAGCAGAAGGGAATATTTTTGGGCAGAAAAAGAAATGGTGACCATTTTTAAAAAGATCCTTGAAAACAGAAAAAAACGTGAATTAGATCCCATCCTGTCATTGCTGAATGAGATGGATCAATATCCTCCCAAATGCCCCGATTCAGAAGAGTTTATCAAAGTACTTTCCGATATAAAATCTATTAGTCAAAAGATAGACAACACACTTGATGCTGTGTTGAGCACAGATAAACAATGGATGGTCAATACTTTCTTCAAACTGGTCCGTTAGTCACTATTAATAATTCGCTTGTTCTAACCGGCTATAATCCATGATATGTATATTTTGAATTTGATACTTTATTATCTGATCATTTTACCCGTCTCTTATCTACCATATCCTGTTTTGTATTTTATATCTGATGGAATATATATATTAGTTTATAAAGTCTTTGGTTATAGAAAGAAAGTGGTTATTAGAAATATCAATAATTCTTTCCCACACCTGAGTGAAGCTGATCGTGTCCTAATAGTCGAAAAATTTTACCGTCATTTTGCAGATCTTATAGTTGAAAGTTTGAAAACATTTACTATAAGCAAGAAGAATGTAATGGAAAGGATGGTAGCAGATGATGTACATCAGGCTCAGGAAGCATTCGATCGACATAAAAGTATCATTATAGCAGGGGGGCATTTAAATAATTGGGAATTGTTTGCAGTAGCCATTGATGATGCTGTTCCTCATGAGACCATTGGTATTTATACTCCTTTGAACAATGAATTTTTTGATAAAAAAATGCGCGAAACCCGCAGCAAGTATGGTCTTAATATGATCTCCACCAAAAAGATCAGAATGCACCTGTCCCAGGCACAGGATAGACTGACTGCAACCATCTTCGGATTGGACCAGGCGCCTTCCAATCCCTATAAGTCGATCTGGATGGAATTCTTAAACCAGGATACAAGTGTATCCTTTGGCGCTGAAAAATTTGCAAAACTATACAACTATCCTGTATTTTATGGAAGGATCAATAAGATAAAACGTGGATTTTATAGCTTTGACATTGTGGAAATATGTGCAGATCCTCAATCTGCTCCTCATGGGTATATAACTGAATCAGTTACAAGAATGCTTGAAAAAGATATCCTCAAAAATCCTGAGTTTTGGTTATGGAGCCATAAAAGATGGAAAAGGGAACGACCGGCTGACTATAAATTTGATCTTAGTCAATAAGGTATTTAGAGTCAATAAAACAGGATGTTATAAACTTAAAAATATTTGAAATCAAATTTTGGATCAAATTTAATAAGTGATTCATATATTAGTTTAATTACATTGTCGATATCATCCTTATGCGCCATTTCAACTGTTGTGTGCATATAACGCAATGGTAAGGATATCAAAATGCTTGGAATTCCTCCATTTGCATAAGCAAAAGCATCGGTATCTGTCCCGGTACTTCTTGAAGCTGCAGATAATTGGATAGGTATTTTTGCTTTTTCTGCAACTCCGATCACATATTGTTGCAATTTATTGTGAACAGATGGTGCATAAGTAAGGGTAGGACCTTCACCACAAGCAATGTCACCATTTTCGATCTTATTGATCAATGGAGTACGGGTATCATGAGTAACATCCGTAATGATAGCCATATTTGGCCGGATAGTTTGAGCGATCATTTCCGCCCCCCGCAAACCTATTTCTTCCTGAACAGAATTGACAATATATAATGTAAATGGAAGTTTCTTCTTCTTTTCTTTCAATATCCGGGCTACTTCTGCTATACAATATCCACCGATCCTGTTGTCAAGAGCTCTGCCACAATAATAATTGTCATTCAGTTCAGTAAATTCATCCTGAAAAGTCGCCACACAACCAACGTGGACTCCTTTTTCTAAAACTTCGTTTTTATCCTTAGCTCCGATATCGATACAAATATTTTCCATGGAAGGAGCCATATCCAGATTTTTACCTTTTCTGGTATGGATGGCGGGCCATCCAAATACGCCTTTAATAATCCCTTTCTTGGTATGAATATTGACCCGCATAGATGGGGCGATGATATGATCGGATCCACCGTTTCTGATGACATAGATAAATCCTTCATCAGTTATATAATTAACAAACCAGGATATTTCATCAGCATGAGCTTCGATGACCACTTTGAAATCCTGACCCGGATTTACGACAGCATATGCTGTCCCATATACATCAGAATGAATTTCATCTACAAATGATTTTATATAATTACTCCATATCTTTTGGCCTTCTTTTTCAAAGCCTGTTGGTGAAGCATTGTTCATGTAATTATATAAAAATGTTTTATGCTCTGCTATCTTTGTCATATTAAATAGTCAATAAGTTAATTCGAAATTATAAAAGCTAAAATGCTTTTCTGAATTTAAAGGGATGCGAAGGTATTCAAAAAAAGAGAATTTAAATTGTATTATTGACGCCAACCTTTCGGATCTTGTTTCCATAACATCAACTCTGCAACTTGTTCATTTTTAATTATGCCTAGTTCAATTGCACATTGCAGCAGTGTATCATAATCTGTAAGTGATTCTATTTGGATCCCATTTTTATTGAATAAAAGAATAGACTCTTCAAAGCCATAGGTGAATATAGACATCATTCCTGCGATCCTTCCCCCTGCTTCGAGAATGGATTGAATGGCATGAAAACTACTTCCACCTGTAGAAATCAGGTCTTCAATAACGAGTACTCTTTGTCCTTCTTCCATTCTACCCTCTACAGCATTTTTCATTCCATGACCTTTAGCAGAAGTCCGGATATAAATAAATGGTAGACCTAATCTATCAGCAAGCAACATACCATGGGCGATACCACCTGTCGCCACACCGGCCACCACATCAAACCCATTGAAATTTTTGGAACTATTGATAAATCCATTGCAGATAAGATTTCTTGTATCGATATCGCTTAAAGTGATCCTGTTGTCACAATAGATCGGTGATTTAATGCCTGATGCCCAGATGAAACTTTGTTCGTAATTGAGATTTATTGCGTTAATTTGCAACAGCTTTTTTGCTATTTCTTTTTTATAATCGATCATATCCTAGAATTGATGTCAAATGTATAAAATTTATATTAACGAAATGCCTGTGTTTCTTGTAAAAAGTGAAGATGTCATACTACACACACAGGTTTCTGAATATAAGTTGATCATTCCTTACCTGGGCAAACCCAATTCACTTATGCAGATTATTAAAATTTGTGAAGATCCGGGTAAATTGGATGGGATTATTTTGTATTCGGGTGATCCACGTAATATTATACTTGCACTCAAGACGCTGATAAAAGAAATAGAAGCCGGAGGAGGTGTTGTTTTTAATGAATTTAATGAAGTGCTTTTTATATACAGAAGAGGATTTTGGGATCTTCCAAAAGGAAAAATAGATCCGGGAGAAACAATAGAGCAAACTTCCGTCCGGGAAGTTGAAGAAGAGACAGGTATATCAGGGATCGAATTAGGGCCACATATTGGAAATACTTATCATATATTCAAAACAGTAAAAAATGGGAATTACTTTCTTAAGAAAACTTATTGGTATAAGATGAAAGCACAGAAACAGCAATTAAAAGCTCAAAAAGAAGAGGATATTGATGAAGCTTTGTGGCTCTCAATTCCTACATTCATTAAAAAATGCAAACCAATATATAACAATATTTTAGATATTCTTCAGACACTAGATTCTAGACACTAGACACTAGATTCAGTTTTCAGGCAAAGGATGGTTGTCAGAGGAAATATTGTGATGTCAAATCTTTGAGCAATTTTAAACTTTAGTTTAAAATAACTTTGTGTCCTTCCCTACCTCCGTTTCACTTTGGCAGGCAAGCTTTGTGCTTTTTGTGTAAAACTTTGTGGTCTTGGTGGTAAAAATAGTAGGCGGGATAAAGATTAAAAGCAAATAAAAGTAGAGATATACTGATCTATATTATTTTCTATTTAGATCGACTCCCCCTTGGTCCTTCTCGCAGCTAGGGTTTATACACATCTTTTTATACCGCACTTTCAGCGCTCGGATAAACTATATTCATCCCAGAGCTTCGCACTGGGCTTTGTAATTGTGGACTTTCAGGCCGTCTTTAGAATAAATTTAAAGCTTGAAATTAATTTAACAATTGTACTCGATTGAACAAAATTATTAAATGTTTATACGTTTTGCCTGAAAGGCATATATTACAAAGCCCGGTGCAGCGCACCGGGGTAGTATTTAGGACTGATATGAGCTCTGAAGGAGCGGTAATATTGCAAGTCGGGATTAAATGTTCTAATTCTATTGTGGAACCCTCCAAATCATTGAACTTTATTGAAAATAACTATTTGTGTATAAACCCTAGCTCTCGGAGAGGGGTAAATCTGTTCTACCAGGTTTTAAATTTTTTAGATAGTAGTATCGGTTACTTGCATAAATAAGTTATTTCTAACATTTTTAAATAAATATGCCTTCAGATCAGACTTTTTCTTACCTTTGCGCCGCTAATCAAGATCTACGTGATCGCATTTGGTAACCATATAAAAATAGAAAAATGGGTATTTATCTTAAAAAAGAAAAAGTCAGTGAAATTTTTGCTGAACATGGCGGTGCTGCCAATAACACCGGAAGTGTGGAAGGGCAGGTTGCTTTATTTACTTTTAGAATTGAACAATTATCACTTCACCTGAAATCAAATAGAAAAGATCATGCTTGTACAAGATCACTTCTAGCTCTTGTTGGAAAGAGAAAGCGTTTACTGCATTATCTTATGTCAAAAGATATAGTGAAATATCGTGCTCTTATAGAGAAATTAGGCATCAGAAAATAATAAAATATAGGGTGTTTCAATTTAAGCTGAAACACTCTTTTTTTTGTTTTAAATGCCTACCTCAATCATCTTCCAGGATTTAATTTTATAAAAAACTAATTTAATATATAATGGGAAAACAAAACCCTATATCTCATAGCTTTAAGCTTCCTGACGGAACTGAAGTTACAATAGAAACCGGCAAATTAGCGACTCTTGCAGATGGTTCAGCTTTAGTGCGCATTGGCAATACGATGATACTTGCTACAGCTGTATCCGCCAAAAAAGCTAAAGAAGGGCAGAATTTTTTCCCTTTATCTGTAGATTATCAGGAAAAATTTGCTGCTGCAGGTAGAATACCGGGAAACTTTTTCCGTCGTGAAACCAGGCTCTCAGATTATGAAATACTTATCAGCAGACTAGTAGACAGGGCTATAAGGCCATTGTTCCCTGATGGGTATATGAATGACACACAGATCATTTTAACTTTATTATCCGCGGAAAAGGAAATTTTACCTGATGCATATGTAGCATTGGCTGCCTCAGCTGCGTTGACGGTTTCAGATATTCCTTTTGCAGGTCCTATATCAGAAGTAAGAGTGGCAAGGATTAACGGATCGTTTGTGATAAACCCTAAGAAATCAGAACTTGCTGAAGCTGATCTTGAATTGATAGTGGCTGCGACCATGAATGATGTCATGATGGTGGAAGGCGAAGCTAAAGAATGTGATGAAAAAGATCTGGTGGCCGGTATCAAAGTAGCACATGAAGCTATCAAAGTGCAGATCAATGCACAGCTGGAACTTGCAAAAAAAGTAGGTGGGATAGCATTAACCCAAAGAGAAGTTGAAGTGGAAGAAGTTGATCAGGAGTTATATGATCTCATAAAAGATATCATCAAAAAGCCAATCCTGGATATTTGTAATGGTGCGATGACCAAACAAGTCAGAAGAGGCTTTCTGGATGCGATGGATTTAAGCCTAGGTGAAAAGATAACTGATCAAAAAGGGGAAGAATACCTGGCTGAAAAGGGAGGCAAAGTAAATGCATATTTCGATAAGATCAAAAAAGAAACTATCCGCACTTTTGTACTGGATACCAATCTGAGATTAGACGGAAGAAAACTTGACGAGGTCAGGCCTATCTGGAGTGAAATTGATTATTTGCCATCTACTCATGGATCAGCGATATTTAACAGAGGGGAGACTCAATCATTGACCTCGCTGACCCTGGGAACAAAAATGGATGAGCAGATGATAGATAAAGCTGTAGATTTGACGTTTGACAGATTCTTGCTGCATTATAACTTCCCCGGTTTTTCTGTGGGAGAAGTAAAACCTCAAAGAGGCCCGGGAAGACGTGAAGTTGGACATGCCAATCTTGCAGCGCGATCTCTTAAACAAGTCATGCCTAAGGACAATCCCTATGTGATCAGATTAGTTTCTGATATTCTTGAATCGAATGGGTCATCTTCTATGGCTACTGTTTGTGCAGGTTCACTTGCACTCATGGACGGTGGAATACAAATCAAGGAACATGTGGCAGGTATCGCAATGGGTATGATCGCTGAAGGCGACCGGTTAGTTATTCTATCAGATATTCTTGGAGATGAAGATGCTTTGGGAGACATGGATTTTAAAGTAACAGGTACAACAAAAGGTATTTGTGGATGTCAGATGGATATCAAGATCAATGGCCTGCCTTATGAGCAATTAGAAAAAGCTTTGGCTCAGGCCCGTGAGGGAAGATTACATATCATTTCCAAAATGAATGAAACGATCCAAACACCAAATGCTGACCTCAAACCACATGCCCCAAGACTTGTTGAGATCATTATAGATAAGAGCTTTATAGGAGCCGTGATAGGCCCGGGTGGAAGTATCATACAGGATCTCCAGGCTAAGACAGGTACTATTATCACCATCGAAGAGAAAGATGGCAAAGGATATGTAAATATCTCGAGTAATGATAAAGCAAGTATAGAAGCAGCGGTAGCAAAGATCAAGCAAATCAGTTTCGCACCAACCATAGGAGATGTTTTTGATGCTGAAGTTAAAGAGATCCTTGCTTTCGGAGCAGTTGTTGATTTTGCCGGCAAACAGGGATTATTGCATATTAGTGAGATCGCACACAATAGGATCAATAATGTGGAAGATGTATTGAATGTAGGTGATAAGATCAAAATCAAATTGCTCGATGTAGATAAAAAAACAGGTAAGTTTAAATTATCAGCCAAAGCATTGATTCCCAGATAAAATCATAAGGATTCTTGACTTATCGATTTTCAAATAGAGTTAAAAAAAGGTTGTCCAAAGGGCAGCCTTTTTTTATGCATCCATTAGTCCATACTAGTTATATCCTTCCGGCATTGGGTTAAATTATATTTATCCTATTATGATCAATTGTTCAATTTTAAACTGCTGCCAATTTAATGTGAAAAGACATGAAAACTGGTAATCACTCATTTATTCTAAAAAGTAATATTTCAATACTCAATCAATGTTGCAGAATTCTCAATCAATAATATCACATACTAATAGATTAGAAATAAATGGTAATGATTGCTTTTATTTGCTTTATAAATAATTGAGCTACACTACTTAATTTAAATAGGCTTAAAGCATACTTGCCTCACTATTTAATACACCGCCATTCGAATTTTACATGGTCATGCCTTCATTGATTTGATCTTACAGCTATAACGCCAAAGTTGAAAAACTTTATAGCCTGAATCAATGATCTTAAAGTCATTTCCATTTACTGCATTTTCCCATAGTGTATGGGCATTTCAATATTAAGCATAAATCCCTTTCGAAGCAATTTTTGATTATTAAAATGTTAACTATGCAAGATTCTGAAATTATTTCAGCTATTATTTTAGGGGGTGTAGAGAGGCAAAGAGCTTTAGGCTATATTTACAACAGATC
>JAYUWT010000289.1:0-4204 GCA_043753405.1 Saprospiraceae bacterium
CAACAACTTTCTCAATCCTGCTTCTCACAATTACACTAACTCTTAGTAGTGGGCTTGTCTTATCAATCCTTTTGATTTGCGGATTGTTAACGATAAGCAAGTTGTTGTAAATGTCTTACCAAGTAGGGAAGCAGGACTCTTTCTTGGCATAATATTAGGAGTTAGGGATAAGATCGACAATAACTTCTATGAGAAGCTTCGGGAGGTAGGAGTGCTTCATATCATTGCTGCATCCGGACAAAATGTCAGTATTTTAGCCTCAATTTTACTAGTAACACTTGAGCAATTCGTGAAAAGAAAAAAAGCGCTACTTTTCACGGCACTCGGAATTGGCTTTTATGCCCTCATCGCAGGATTTGATCCACCAATTGTCCGGGCAAGCATAATGGCGCTTATTTCATTTGGAGCCTTGGCATTAGGAAGACAAAGTACGGGTATTTATGCATTGCTTTTAACAGGGTGGGGGATGATGATCATAAAACCGGACAGTCTTATTGATATATCCTTCCAACTTTCATTTTTATCAACCCTTGGAATCATTACCATAAAGCCACTTTTAGACAATATCTTTAGTAAAAGGCTATTTTTTATCCTCAAAGAGGACCTTACGACTACATTGTCGGCACAAATTGCTACTTTCCCCCTCATGATAGCTGTATTTGGAAGTTATTCCTTGATTACATTGCCTGTGAACCTATTAGTCCTCTGGACAATCCCCATAATCATGGTTACAGGTGTTATAGGATCTACAGTTGCATTAGTAGCGCCTATACTAGCAAAGCCTTTTCTATTTCTAACACTACCATTACTAGTATATTTTACAAATATAGTAGATCTTGCAAGTGGATTTGATCTCTCATTTTCTTTTGAAAGCATACCGGGAGCTTTTATATGCGGATACTATTTGATACTAATAGCCCTGTTAATCAAGCTCAAAACACCGAAAAGAGGTAAATTTTGAGGCGGAATTTGCTGTTTTTACTGATATCCGTAGTACTATTGATAACCTTAGCCCTCTATCACTCGATAGTCTTAATTGACAATAAATTTCATCTAATTTTCTGTGATGTTGGACAGGGAGACGGACTTTTTATAAAGACTCCAAAGGGTCTTGATATAGTTATCGATGGTGGGCCTGGTGAAAATACCATGACGGACTGTCTTAGCCGCCATATGCCTTTCTGGGATAGAACAATAGACGCAGTGTATATGACGCATCCCGATAGTGATCATTTAACTGGGTTACTGTCCGTTGTGAAAACTTATAGTGTTGGGTATTTTGGTACGTCTAAAGCTCCAAAAGACACCGATGTATATGAAGAACTGCTTTCAATTCTAGAAGAGAAAAAGGTGCCTATTCACTATGTCAAAAGGGGAGATCGGGCTAAAACTGCTGATGGACTAGTGCTGGATTTACAGTGGCCAACTGACGAATTTCTTAATTCTAAAAGTGATGAGACAAATGACTACTCACTGGTACACCTGTTGACATTTGGAAGGTTCAGAGCTCTTCTAACAGGTGACGTTGCATCAGTATATCTCAATTCTCTGATGCCTACTATCGGCCGAATTGACGTTTTCAAATCTCCACACCATGGATCTAAGACTGGAGTAGACGAATTTACATTCCAGCACACAATTCCTAAATATGCTGTTCTATCTTTCGGGCTGAAGAACAGTTACGGTCACCCCGCCCCACAAGTTATATCAGTTCTGAAGCAAAATAATATACCTTACCTTGATACTACTCACGGTGACATCGAGGTCATAAGTGACGGAGTAAAGTGGTGGTTCAAGTAAAATAATGTTAAAATAAAGACATGATTTCACCTGAAAGATCGATAGAAAACTTAAATAATCCGGATTTTCAAGAACTTGCACCTGTTTTTAAAACAAGAGCGTTTGAGATTCTTGCATTATCAACTAGGCCGGAAGGGCTTTATTTACAGACTAATCAAACTTTACCTCGACCTCCAGGACTTAAGGAGGCAATTCAAGGTGAGTTGATAGGCGACACCCCCCTCATAGATAAAATAAGTGGTGATATACATAATGGAGAAGTACCGTCTGTATTACAAAAAGCAATAAATAAAGCTGAAAAAGAAGACCCAAATTTAAAAGAAGAAGAGCTAAGTATGTTGGAAGTCGGCATAACTCCTGAACAAATCGCTAAATTCCGTCAAATAAATACCGATAAAAAATTAAATGGTCGAATGGGTTTATCTTCATTCGAGAGGTCAGCGTATCAGTCATTGTTTGAAAAAACAAATAAGGTCGGTCTTGTAAATGAGGTTATTTCAGTTGATGGGTCTGTACTTATGGTTGATGTTAGAAAAGTTCCATACGTTATGTATAAATATTTTAGAACTCAGGAGCACAAAGAAAAAGGGTATACAGAATTTGCAAACCCAACGGGTGTATGTGGTGTCCTCGAAACATCTGATGGTTGGTTCGGGCTTGAGCGTCGGGGTAGCAGAAATGGTATCTACCGAGATCAAACCCAGGAGGACGATGAGGGTAGAATAACCGGGGGCCAACCTGGTGCGTGGGGAGCAGGAATAATGGATCTTTGGAGATCCAGAGATACATCACCTGGAAAACCTGAAACTATAACTAACCATAAGGTTTTTAGGTCAGGAGACCTTGAAAGTAGCCAGGAGACCGGTGTTTCAACACATACAATATTTGGTGAACCCATTCAGATTGATACAGAGACCATTAAAGAGTTTGCAGTCGCTAAAATAGTGGCTGAAACTGGTGAGCCAAAGGAGGATATCATAGGTATGAAGATTGTTTGTTATGGACGAGACCTTATTTCGATTCATAATGAAATTGGCCTGGTTTTTAATTCTTCACGAACAGCTGATGAGCTAATTGAAATCCATAGTAATATGAAAAGAAATACTGATGCTAATGACTTCTCAGAAGGTGTATTTTTTATACCTGCTCAGGCTGATATGGTGGAAAAATTCGTTACAGAGTGTAGAACACCATTTCCTCCTACACATTACATGCCTTTAGTAGCTGCTATGTACAATAGAATGGTAACTGAGGGTGGAGGTACGGAAGATGCAATTGTAAAGGCAGACACTTGGCGTAATAGGGTTGAATATAAGCTAGATGCACAGTGGGGCAATATAGATGAATTAGTTGATCAGTATTATGCAGATTGTCCATGGGCAATAGAAGAGAACAAAGCTGAAGCAAAAAGAGAAAAAATCAACGAACATGGTTTTGATCCAGCAGTGCTTGCAAGCCGTCAGTTAATGGAAAAACAGCCTGATGGGAGCTATAAACCTATCATCCTTGATAATGAACTAATAAAACTCAATATTCCATTCAAGTAGATCCATCCATCTTAAGATACTTGCACTTTTCATTAATAATTGTTAGCCTGGAAGCATGGGTAAGAAAATACTTCTCGTGGATGACGAAGTTGATACGGCCACTGTTTTTGAAACAGTTCTCAAGCAGGCCGGGTTTGAAGTGACGCTAGCAAATAATGGTCAGGATGCTCTTTCAACCGCAAAAACAAGTGTATTTGATCTTGTTCTAATGGATCAAATGATGCCTGACATGAGTGGAAATGACGCTCTACAGCAGCTAAAAGCTGATCCTATTACTACAAAAGTTCCAGTAGCTATGCTTACTAACTTCTCTCACGACCAATTAGTCACAGAAGCATTAGGCCGTGGGGCAGTAGACTATATATTGAAGTATCAGATCTCACATGAGGATCTCGTAAAAAAGGTCAAACAAATTATTGGAGAATAACTGTCCTATGATGCCAACTGCCGATACAGACTATAAAGTGCTCTTCACCCAGATAACCCTTTGCGTTGAAATGATTACATTTTCTTTCAAAGCAAACGGGCAAGCTAAATTCGTTAGTAAAACTCAAATTACATTATGATGCCAACTGCCGATACAGACTATAAAGTGCTCTTTACCCAGCTTATCAAGAAGCAAATGCTTGTCCTTGGGCCTGATATAACTCTTGCAAAAGTCCATAATGTTACCGGTCTAACTGTTGATATTAATGGTGACGTACAAAAAATTGAGGGTGATCCTCAGGTTATGCTTCAAAGCCTCATCAACCAGTTCGTTGAATTATCCGGCATGATTGTGAAAAAGACCATGGAATCAATTCTCACTTCTTATCCGGGCATGATGGCAATGGCTGCATCCAGCGCATTCGGTGGTG
>JAYUWT010000290.1:0-4179 GCA_043753405.1 Saprospiraceae bacterium
CGGTAGGGTTTCAATTCGCATTTCCTTTGCTGAAGGCGCAATGGATTCACCCGAGTTCAGGGGAGTAGATATAATTATAGGTAGTGGTGAAAAACAAAATGTCCTGGCTCACGAGATGGGCCACGTCTTTGGACTCGGAGACGAATACATGAGTGGTGATCCAAAAAACGCGGCCGATCTGGGTAAAGATGCAGAACACAATGAACAGTCCAAAAAAATGGGTGGCGGACCGGCGGTAGTAGAATCAAATGATAGTATCATGTCAAATGGCAATGAAGTCAGAAAGCAACATTATGCAGGATTCCATTCGGCATTGACACAACTGACAAACTCACAGCCATGGAAAATATCCTGAGTTTTATGTTATTTTATATGCTGTTAAATTGCATTCATATTAATATGCCTTGTGACTACAATGTTGATTATAGAAAAAATAAAAGATATGCCATAATGAATTATTCAGATACAATAGAGCCGATTGCACCCAGTGGATTTGAGGGTAAAACCCCACTTCTGATCATACAACGAGAAGAGGGCGAATACACTTCAGGATATTTAACGCAACTGTATGATGATGGCAGTTACTTTGAATATACGAATAAGGTATCTTTCATAAATGATAAATATGAGGTGGAAGAAAAAGATGTGAGCCCGGGCTGGTATCCCATCGTGCACGTTTCACCTGAAGGCATTTCTCAATTAAGAACATACATTATTGAAAAGTTTGATTCACTAATTATAAGGAGGGAGGAAATGTCTTCTGATATCGGCATGACCACTTATACTGCCTTTATTAATGATCAGTATTATTATTGGCAAAAAACAATCATTTATATGAATGAAGAAGAGGTTCCAATGCAAATAGAATACATCATAAATACGAATATTGATGATTGATGGGTATTTGGATGTGTAATGTGTAATGTGTAATGGGTAATGTGTAATCGGTTGACCCTGCTAATGTTTATTATAAAAATTGTTGGGGTTCGGCGTAGGATTTCCTCCGTCGGTGTGTCAACAAAGTTTTACTTTGTCCTAAAATTCTGTTTGTAACTCTATTCTATCAGTTGCCAAGATTTGTAAAACAATTTTGTTTCGGTGCGCTGCACCTGTATTTCGTTAATTACTATTGTTCTATAAAGGTTTAGGTGCGCTGCACCAGATTGACGATAAGATTTAAGAATGCAAAATATTTGGCAATGGCAAAAAAGATATATATAAACAGTTTCGCCAAGGAAAGCAAAGTTTCACAAAGAGCCTAATATCTTTAGAATGTTCTTTTCACTATCTCACGCTCTCACTATCTCACTTCTTAACCTCTTAAAAGCTATTTCGCAAAGTTTCGCCAAGAGTAGCAAAGTTGCGCAAAGACACATAACAACCCCAGAAGGTCATTCTGATTTCTGACTTCTGATTTCTGACTTCTATCTTCTGTCTTTACTTATATCTTCCCCAACGTACTTTTTACCCCATCCACCACACTCCTTTGAGCATCTATCTCAGCTTGTTTTGCTGCCTGGTCTTTGTTATTTTGCTCGATCCTGGCCCTTAGATCGTTGATCTTTTCTTCAGCTTTTTTAATATCTTTTTCATAACTTTCTTTGTCTCTGGCCAGATCCTTCATATTCCCGGTCAGATCTTTTAGCTTATTCTCTTCATTGTCCAGCTTTTGCTCCGTCTTATATTTTTCAACTTCTCTATAATAACCACTCAATACTTCAGATGCTGCTACATATTTGTCGGCATGTGCAATACTGGAAAGGTAAGCGCCTCCCAAATCGAACCAAACACTGAAAAGAACACCATCTCCCATTGTTTCTGCTTTGGAATAAAGATCTACTGTGTTGTCACCTATTGTACTTATACTAGCATTGTCAATGAATAATTCTTTAGCTTTTTTGTTCCACTTATCTCTACCATCATATTTATCAACGTATTTTTTCCAGATTTTCTCGGCTTCATTTACACTGACCCCAGATAGTGATACTGTCAATGCATTGTTGTTTCCCCGACTCATAGGTTTCATTCCTTCTGAGACCTGACCGAAACTGTATAAGGAAAAGAATAAGAATAATGTTATTAATATTTTAGACATAAATTTGATTTTTAGTTTATTAAAAGATGGATTATTAGAATAAGATTGATTATTATATTTGAAAAAAGTGTCAATCATAATTTAAAACAAAATCCGAAAGATAAACGTTTCATCACTTATTAATAGAAGACCAGCTAACCCATTAATTACCACTCTATTAGTGCATAAATTCTGTTATTTAATGTGTGTCATATTCATATTTTATATTTGAGATAATTTATTTTACTAATATAACTTATTTACATTTGTTGTCCTAATCTTCCAACATGACAGATTGCATTAAGCTTTTACCGGATGTCCTCGCTAACCAAATAGCTGCAGGCGAGGTGGTCCAAAGACCTGCGTCGGTAGTGAAGGAGCTTATGGAAAATGCCATAGATGCGGGAGCTGATCAGATAACCCTTATACTTAAAGATGGGGGTAAATTATTGATTTCTGTGGTGGACAATGGGTCAGGAATGTCACCTATGGATGCCAGAATGAGTTTTGAAAGGCATGCTACTTCAAAACTTTCATCGGTAAGTGACCTGTTTGCTATCCACACCATGGGCTTCCGTGGAGAAGCACTTGCATCCATTGCCGCAGTGGCACAGGTGGAAATGGTAACCAAAAGGGAGGGAGACGAGGTAGCAACAAAAATATTAATAGAAGGTAATAAAATTTTATCACAGGAAGTAACTCAGGCACCAAATGGGACGGCTATTACGATCAGGAACCTCTTCTTTAATATACCTGCCAGAAGAACATTTTTGAAATCAAATGATGTTGAAAAAAAACATGCTTATGAAGAATTCAATCGGCTGGCTTTATCACATCCTAATATTAAATTTCAATTGGTCCACAATGACGAGTTAATTCATCATCTGGAAGTCGCATCGTTAAAATCAAGGGTCATAAGTGTTTTCAAAAATGATATTTCAAAAAGATTGCTCCAACTCGATGAACATACTGATAAATTAAAGATCCATGGATTAATAGGAACTCCGGAACAGGCAAGAAAAACAAGAGGGGATCAATATCTTTTTGTAAATAATAGGTTTATCAAAAGCCCTTTACTCAATCATGCCATAGTTTCAGCTTATGACAAGATCATATCCGGTGATACTTTTCCTTTTTATGTATTGTTTCTGACGCTTGATCCCGCTTCTATAGATGTTAATGTGCACCCAACAAAACAAGAGATCAAATTTGAAGATGAACACCTTATTTACAATTTTTTGAAATCTGCAGTGAAGCACACTTTGTCTTTTAATCTTATTGCACCCGCTATTGATTTTGAGAAAGATCATCATTTGGCCTCGGCATGGAACAATACCCAAAATAGTGCACGTACTGAACATCAACATGAGTCATCCCGGCCAAAAGAAAATTATCGAATTTCAGGAGATTTTTATAAAGAAAATGTGGGAAGGTGGAAAGACCTTTATGAAAATATCAATGTTACAGGGTCACCTGCCACTGATGGCCCTCAAGCATTGATCTTTAATAGCATCATCAATGAAAACGATCTAACCGGTGCCACTCAGGATGATAACGCCGAACAAAGATTATTCATTCAATTGCATCGCTCTTATATTATCTTTCAGGTAAAATCCGGCCTGATGATCGTCGATCAGGAATATGCACATCAAAGGATCCTTTTTGAACGTTTCCTAAGTAAGACCCGGGAATCAACTATTTATACTCAGACTGACCTTTTTCCAACTTCCTTCGAATTGGATATTATAAAAGCTGATATCCTGAGATCGATCTTACCAAAATTAACCGGAGTCGGATTTGATATCGAAGTGAGCGGTAATAATAATTTTACGGTTCATGGGTATCCTTCATTTTTGGAAGAAGGGGTTAATCTGGAACATTGGTTTGATGATGTGATCGATACCGTTCAAAGTGAGATACAATTAGAGATCGATTTTCATAACATTATGGCAAAGTCCTATGCCGGCAATTCGGGAATAAAAAAAGGTCAGGAGCTGAAAAGCCGGGAGATGCAGGATCTTGTTGATCAGTTGTTTGCTTGTAATGACCCTGCATTTGACTTGAAAGGAAATAAATGTTTTGGCATTTATAATTTAATTGAAATT
>JAYUWT010000291.1:0-11253 GCA_043753405.1 Saprospiraceae bacterium
GCTTATCTACCGGATTTTGCAAACATGTTGCTTGGAAAGATGGATGAAGAATTCAATCTCTTGAGATTAAAAGGGCAAATTGAATCCAAAGTAAGAACCGACCTCGAGAAGCAACAAAGGGATTATTTCCTTTCCCAACAATTAAAAACAATCCAGGAAGAACTGGGACAGAATGGTTCTGAAGAAGAATACAAGGCAATCGAGAAAAAAGCTGCAGCAAAAAAATGGACTAAGGAAACAAAAACTGTCTTCGACAAAGAATTTGCTAAGTTGAAACGGATGAATCCGCAGATGTCAGAATTTGGTGTGCAGATCAATTACATTGAAACCTTTATAGATCTTCCGTGGGGTGAATTTACCAAGGATAATTTTGATCTTAAAAAGGTCAAAAAAGTACTGGACACCGATCACTATGGACTTGAAAAAGTAAAAGAAAGAATTTTAGAGCATCTTTCAGTCTTGAAACTGAAGGGTGATATGAAAGCACCCATAATCTGTCTTGTTGGCCCTCCCGGAGTAGGAAAGACCTCTCTTGGTAAGTCGATTGCCAATGCACTAAAAAGAAAATTTGTGAGAATGTCCTTAGGGGGCCTGCACGATGAGGCGGAGATCCGTGGGCACAGGAAGACCTACATCGGTGCTATGCCGGGAAGGATCATCCAGGGGATGAGAAAGGCGCAGTCCTCCAATCCCGTTTTTATTCTTGATGAGATAGACAAGATCGGTAAAGATTTCAGAGGGGATCCGTCTTCAGCATTACTGGAAGTTCTGGATCCTGAGCAAAACAATACCTTCAATGACAACTTTTTGGAAGTAGAGTATGACCTATCCAAAGTTTTATTTATCGCTACCGCCAATTCACTGAATACCATTCAGCCGGCATTGCTCGACAGGATGGAGATCATAGACCTGAGCGGATATAGCGTAGAGGAGAAGATCTCCATTGCTTCCAAGCACCTCATTCCGGAACTAATGGATAATCATGGTTTGAAACCAAAATCACTGATTTTCAATGACGGCACCTTA
Organism: Saprospiraceae bacterium; assembly: GCA_043753405.1. Classification (GTDB taxonomy): domain Bacteria; phylum Bacteroidota; class Bacteroidia; order Chitinophagales; family Saprospiraceae; genus Parvibacillus. The sequence goes on from JAYUWT010000291.1 coordinate 1,027, forward strand.
AAAACCCTGATAAGTGAATATACCAGAGAATCAGGCGTAAGATCTTTGTCGCACAAGTTGAGCGGTGTGATGAGGCATTATGCCCTCAAGGTAGCTATGGATGAATCTTACAATAAAAATCTGACTCCTGACGAGGTCAGAAAAGTACTGGGCGCTCAAAGGTACAGCAATGATATTTATACTGAATTGCAACCACCGGGTGTAGCAATAGGTCTGGCATGGACACAGGTAGGAGGTGAAATCCTATTTATCGAATCCAGTTTGAGCAAAGGTAAAGGAAAACTTATCCTGACAGGTAATCTCGGTGAAGTAATGAAAGAATCTGCCAATACTGCACTTAGTTATGTCAAGGCACATGCGGAGCAGATCGGCATCAAGGAAGGTGATTTTGATAAATATGACATCCACATCCACGTACCGGAAGGTGCTATTCCAAAGGATGGACCATCTGCCGGAGTGACGATGTTGTCAGCCATCTGCAGCGCCTTTGCACGCAAACCGATTAAACCTTATTTGGCCATGACAGGAGAGATCACTTTGAGGGGTAAGGTATTGCCGGTGGGTGGTATCAAGGAAAAAGTACTTGCAGCCAAAAGGGCCGGATTGAAGGAGATCCTTCTTTGCAAAGAAAATGAGAAAAATGTAATGGAGATCCCAGCACAATATGTCGACGGTATCAAATTTATTTATGCAGAACGTATGTCAGAAGTGCTTGAATATGCACTGGGTATTGATATGTTGTGACAGATGCTAGATTCTAGATGCTAGTTACTAGAACGGTCTTATGGAGAATTTCATTAATTAATGATAAAAATGCTTTGGGAAAGGGAAGTTTTTCAAGGCATTTTTTTTTGGAATCATTTTTTTCCCTCGCTTATAGTTATAGTTGACGGGATTTCGTCTCCATACAATTTTGTAATTTTTCCATTGACACTAACTACTAAAGGAGTTTTCTTTTCCTTTTTCATTTTCGCCATTTTTACATATGCTTTTTCCAAACCTTCTATAATCAGAGCACTTTCACTCTTTTCCTTTTTGCTCATTTTCTTTTTTTAATTGTTCCCACAATTTTATATCATATACATTAATCTTCTCAATAAAACGCTCACCAATTATTCTTGTAGCAGTTTCTGAATTATCAACGAACATCCAATTATCAACTTTATTTATGTAAATATTAAAAAAGTTAAACAAACCGCTCTTATATCTTCTTTCGATAATATCAGTAGGTATATTATGCCCGCCTTCCAAAACTCTTGTCTTAACCCGTTCCACTGCAATTTCATGAGATTTTAGCCAGAAAAAAATTAAGGTTATTTCAAAATTGTGGAATTTAGCTTCTTTTATGAATTTAACGAATGTTTTACTCGCCAAAGTAGTTTCAAATGCAAAACTCTCCTCTGATCTTAAAAGTTCTTCCATCCTGTTCAACATAATACGTCCTGCTTCAAAAGCTACTTTTTCAGGCTGAAATGGAGATAACCCTCTTGCTATCTCGTCTGCATTTACAAATTCCTTACAATTAAGCATTTCAGGTAATACAGTAAATGATGCAGTTGTCTTTCCTGCCCCGTTGCATCCGGCTATGATGTAAAGTCTTTTCAACTAGCTGCCTTTTACTACAAAGTTACAATTTCAAACCGACTCCCTTCGACTCCCTGAGACTTTTTTCAGACTCTCACCGACTCCTCTAACATTTCTATTATCTTTATGCGTTTTAAAAATCCGGATCTTGAACAGAATTTTTCCTGCAGAATGGGCAGCTCAAAGTGCCGTCGCATTTACCTTTCCTCACAAGGACAGCGATTGGGCTGCCGACTTGGAGAAGGTCATTCCAACCTTTGTGGAGATTATCAGCATAGTGAGTATTTATGAAAAAGCCCTGGTAGTTTGCCATGACAAGGAAGAAGTCGGAAAGCTCCTTATCAATGCCAATCAGAAAAACCTCATTCTGGTGGAATTGCCTTCCAATGATACCTGGGCAAGAGACCATAGTGCTATCACTATATTTGAAGATGGATCACCGGTGTTGCTGGACTTTATTTTCAACGGCTGGGGATTGAAGTTTCCTGCAGACAAAGACAATCAGATCACAAAACGATTAAAGGAAAAAGGTATTTTTGGTTCGACAACTATGCAAACTTTAGGATTCGCCCTGGAAGGTGGAGCATTGGAAAGTGATGGTGAAGGAACATTATTGACAACGAGTAAATGTTTGTTCAGTCATAACCGCAACCCTCAGTTTGGTAAAGATGACCTTGAAAAATATCTGAAACTCTTATTGGGAGTAAAAAGGATCCTTTGGCTCGACCACGGATATTTGGAAGGGGATGACACTGATTCCCATATAGATACGCTGGCAAGGTTTTGTTCGCCGGATACCATTGCTTATGTAAGTTGTGATGATGAAGAGGATGTTCACTACGCTGCATTGAATGCCATGGAAGAACAACTAAGATCTTTTACACAGCCTAATGGAAATCAATACAGATTGATCGCATTACCTATGGCACCGGAAAGATATCATTATGAAGACGGACACCGCCTTCCGGCCACATATGCCAACTTTCTCATCATCAATAGTGCTGTGCTTCTGCCGGTTTATGGTGACGAAGAAAAGGATAATCAGGCACTTCATGCAATGAAAATTTGTTTTCCCGACAGGGAAATTCATGCTATCGACTGCAACTCTATCATCTTGCAACACGGTTCATTACATTGTATCACCATGCAATTTCCAAAAGGAGTTGTAAATTGATTATATTCAATGTGTAAAAAATAAAGTAAATAAGATTTCCCCCTTTAGAGGGGGATAGGGGGAGGATTTATCAACTTTCTCTCCTGAATTCAATTAAAGCAATATGTCAATACTCAAAGTAGGTCTTGTCCAACAATCATGCGACCGCGACCGCAGCAACAACATTGCTAAAAGCATCGCTGGCATTCGAGACTGTGCAGCCAAAGGCGCGCAAATAATCGTTTTGCAGGAGTTGCATACCGGTATTTACTTCTGCCAGGCTGAGGAAACTAAAATGTTTGACCTGGCTGAAACCATTCCGGGACCCTCTACTGAAACATTTTCTGCCATCGCCAAAGAATGTAATGTCGTGCTGGTCACCTCATTATTTGAGCGCCGGGCACCCGGGATATACCACAATACGGCTGTTGTATTCGAAGTTGATGGATCGATGGTTGGGAAATACAGGAAGATGCACATCCCTGATGATCCTGCTTACTATGAAAAATTTTATTTTACTCCGGGTGACCTGGGATTTGAACCATTACAAACAAGTGTCGGGAAACTTGGAGTGTTGGTTTGTTGGGATCAATGGTATCCTGAGGCCGCAAGGTTGATGGCTTTGGCAGGTGCTGAAGTGTTGATCTACCCAACAGCAATTGGTTGGGAAAGTACAGATAAGGAAGAGGAGAAAAAACGTCAGCATGATGCATGGCAGATCGTCCAACGTGGACATGCCGTGGCCAATGGACTTCCTGTAATTACTGTTAATAGGGTGGGACTTGAACCTGACTGGACGGGTGTGACAAACGGAATTCAATTTTGGGGCCAGAGTTTTGTCTCCGGCCCTCAGGGTGAGTTGTTGCATTTAGCATCTTCAGATAAAGAAGAAAATGCCGTAGTCGATATCGACATGAAAAGGAGTGAAGAGGTGAGGCGTATCTGGCCTTTTCTGAGGGACAGACGTATTGATCATTATCAGGACCTAACGAAGCGATACAGGGATTAGGCCATTGTTTTGCACATTAATATACTTGATATTCGTTGGTTGGTACGGCATGGAACAAACTAAATAATTGCACAGCCCTTCGTCGGTTGTAAAACTTTCTTCAATTTTAAAGTATCTCGAAAACCGTTCTGTAAGCATTCCAAAAGTTTTGTTATTATTTTTATTCAATTCAACCATAGAAGTTGAAAAAGACCGGGGATTTCTTCTGTTTCCAAAGATTTTATCAAAACTCTTAAAATTTAGGTTGTGAAACAATATAGAAATAAAGTTTTTCTTTTTTGTTCTGAATTTAACCTCCTTACCCAGTTCGCAATAGAATAATTTTCCCTTCCTTTTCAAAAGTTTTTTGAATCTCTCAAAAAGTGAAGGCACTTCATTGTTCAGTTCCGGTGTCTGCAGACAGAAAATCATGTCATAATGTTCCTGTGTCGTGAAGGATTTAAAATCCCTATTGATAAAGTTGACATTTCCATTATGCTCCAACCTGATCCTGGCTGCATCCAATACTTCTTTTTCTGGATTCATCAGATCTATGACGGCAAGTGGAAAAATGTTGGATAACATGTAAGCCGATACCCCTGTGCCATTGATGTCAAGGATCCTGTATGGTTTTGATCTGTCTTCGTACTTTTTTATCAGCATTTCAATTGTGGCACCGATCATATTTTGGAAGGGTGTGGAATATTCCGGTTTGAGATTTTGTTTTTTGCATAATTCACTAAATATACTTTCCATCTTTTTAAGTTTTAGGGGTGGTCAATTTTATTTTAAATGATGATTTGAAGTTTTTCAAAATTGATAATACAAATTTAAGTGGGGAGAATGGGGTGTGAAATATAACTTTGGTTATAGATGGGAATAATTACCAAAGAAGTTTAGAATACGATTTCATTGGGATTTGATAAATTTGAGGAAATAGAATTTTTGAAATAATAATTAGATTTTCTAAAATAATAATTATTTTTGTAGACAATCAAATCAGCCCAGAGATGAGAACCAACCCACATTTGCCATGTCGCAAGTCTATTCGTTTAAAAGGATATGATTATTCCCGCGAGGGAGCATATTTTATTACCATTTGTTGTCAGGATATGAAACATCGTTTAGGCAAAGTAATAAAGGGTGCAATGATATTGAATGAATTTGGTCAGATCGCTCATGATGAATGGGCATCATTGAAGATCCGTTATCCCCATTTTGAATTTGATGTGTTTCAGATCATGCCCAATCATATGCATGGTATTGTGGTGATTGGAGGGCCAACTCTTGCGGTTGGCCGATCTCATGCATCGCATGAGATAATTCCATCCATTGATTTTCAAAATATTGATCATCGATTAATCGATGATTTGGATCATCCGATGGATGATAGGGCAACCGTGAAGGTTGCCCGTGCGGAGGAAAAGAATGCAAGTATTCCAGATGTTATGGGAGCATATAAATCAATTGTGTCGAATAGGTGCCTGGAAATATATAAATCCCTGGGTAAAATAATGGGAAAATTCTGGCAAAGAAGTTATAATGATAAAATAATCAGAGATGAAAGAGCCTTTCAAAATATCTCAAATTATATTGTCAATAATCCAAAAAAGTGGAGCGAAGACCGATTTTATTGAATCCGTAATATGTTCAGTGTGTTAATATAATATGAATCTATAGTTTAGTTTTGAAGGTAGATATATGTATCCATCATTTTTTCCTACCTTTGCGCCAAATTTAACTACTTAACTGAATGATTACAGTCCAGAACCTCGCACTTCAATACGGTAAGAGGATATTATTTGAAGATGTCAATATAAAATTTACCCAGGGCAACTGTTATGGTGTGATCGGTGCAAATGGTGCCGGGAAATCCACTTTCCTGAAAATCCTTTCCAATGAAATTCCTGCCAATCGAGGCAATATACATATCGAGCCAGGCAAAAGAATGGCAGTATTACGCCAGAATCACCAGGAATTCGATAATTATACCGTCCTCGACACAGTTATCATGGGCCACAGAAAGATGTATGACATCATGATCGAAAAGAATAATATCTACATGGATCCGGATGCGACTGAAGCAGAAAGCTTAAAAGCGGCTGACCTCGAGCAGGAATTCGGTGAAATGGGCGGTTGGACAGCTGAAAGCGATGCCGGTGAATTGTTGAGCAACCTTGGAATTCCAACTATGCTTCATCACAAACTGATGTCAGAGCTAAGGGGCCCTGACAAGATCAAGATCTTACTGGCCCAGGCACTTTTCGGTGATCCTGATATCCTACTTTTGGATGAGCCTACCAATGACCTTGATGCCCTGACAATCACCTGGTTGTCTGACTTCCTTGCTGATTTTAAAAACATCGTCATCGTGGTATCACATGACAGGTATTTCCTTGACATGGTCTGTACCCATGTGGTCGACATCGACTATAGCGCGATCAATATCTTCACAGGTAACTATACTTTCTGGTATGAGACGAGCCAGATCATGAAACGTCAGACGGATGTCAACAATAAAAAAGTTGAAAATAAACGCCAGGAATTGATGGACTTCATCGCACGGTTTAGTGCTAATGCGTCCAAATCAAAACAGGCGACCAGTCGTAAAAAAGCACTTGAAAAACTAAATCTGGAAGAGATCAAACCTTCCACGCGTAAATATCCTTTCATTGCATTTCTGCCTGAAAGACTGCCGGGTGATATCATCCTGAAAGTTGACAATCTTAGTAAAAAAGATAAAAATGGCGTGATCTTATTCGAAAAAGTCAATTTCCAATTGAACGAAGGAGAAAAAGTAGGTATCATTTGTGACAGGGCAGCAGCAATGACTGCATTTTTTGATGTCCTTGCGGGAAAGGAAGCACCTGATTCAGGGACAATTGCATGGGGACAAACTATCCAGTATGCCTACCTGCCAAATGATAACTCTGAATTTTTTACCGGAGCCAACGACATGAGCCTCATCGACTGGTTGCGTCAGTTTTCTGAAGAAAAGGATGAGCAATTTATCCGTGGATTTTTAGGAAGAATGTTATTCTCGGGAGAAGAAGTTTTCAAGAAGACGAGTGTATTGAGCGGAGGGGAAAAGGTAAGGTGTATGTTGTCAAGGATGATGTTATCACACCCCAATCTATTGTTGCTGGACGATCCTACCAATCACCTCGATCTTGAATCCATCATCACCCTTAATGACGCGATGAAAAACTTTAAGGGCAATATTATCTTTAACAGCCATGACCACCAACTCATGGAAACTGTATCTAACAGGATCATCGAGATACTTCCGGTCGGTGTTAAAGAAAGCCTGGCAAGTTTTGAAGAATATCTTTCCATGAAGAAAAACCAGTTGCAGACAGCTTAATTTTTAATTATTCACAATTAATATCAAATCTTCCATTTTTAATTGACTTTGTAGTTAGAGTGTGAGGTGAAATACATTCAAACTGGAAAGTACCGGACGATTTATTTTCAGATAATGAAGTGAGTATCAAATAACCTGTATGAAGAGAGTCGGTACCAAAAAAGCCTTTGGCACCACTAAATACTTCAACTCCTGCATAGTAATATTTATCATTAATTCCTCCTAAAAAAATCGTGTCACCCATTTGATAAGTCGAGTCTATTTCAGCTATTAAATAAATTCTTACGTTATCATTATGATATCCTCTCACTGTCAATTGTCCATATCTGTAATTACTCGTCACGCCATAACATCCTAAGAGGCACCGGAAATCCTTGCAACCTTCGACATTAAAGTTTTTGCCCATATTCCATCCCATTGTATTCAGTCCAGTTGAAGAAATCTGAACCAAATCATCCTCTTTATCCCTACATGAGATAAATTTTACGGCAAGAATTAAAAGAACAAGGAAAATCGAATTATACTTTAAAAGCTTCATAATTTGGGTAGATATTTAAAAATCAAAGAATACAAATCTAATCAATTAATACATTTAATTTAACCAACAACGCAAATTGACCAATAATTCAAATCAAAAACTTTCAATCATTGATCAATGTCTGAATATATCGTTACTTTTGCGTTCAAATTTTTCCAATGATACCATACGAACAGAAACCAAAGGCAGTATTACTGCTGCAAGACGGGAGAAAATTTGAAGGATATGCCATCGGCAAAGCCGGTATTACGACCGGTGAGATATGTTTTAACACGGGCATGACAGGTTATCAGGAGATCTTTACAGATCCTTCATACGCCGGTCAGGTCATCACGATGACCAATGCACACATCGGCAATTATGGTGCATCAACTGATGAGAACCAATCCCGGAAGATCCAGATCAACGGCCTGATCGTCAAAAATTTCTCAGAGTTCTTTTCAAGAAAACTGGCCACTAATTCCCTTCAGGACTTTCTGGAAGAAAATGGCATTATCGGTATCTCAAACATTGATACCAGAGCGTTGGTACGTCATATAAGGAGTAAAGGAGCCATGAACTGTGTCATTTCTTCCAGTGAAATGGATGAAAATAAATTAAAGTCCCTGCTTAAGCAAGTACCGTCCATGGCTGGGTGTGAACTGGCCAGTGATGTTTCAACTCCTGAGACATATTATGCAGGAGATCCGAATGCCCCATTCAAAGTGGCGGTCATGGATTATGGTTGTAAACAGAATATACTGGATTCTCTTGCAGAGCGTGGTTGTTACTTAAAGGTCTTCCCGGCACGCACTGACTTCGCTACGGTCAAAGCATGGAACCCTGATGGATATTTTCTTTCGAATGGCCCCGGCGACCCTTCTGCCATGGATTACGCCATTGCTACCTCAAAAGAAATACTTACAGCCGACAAGCCTGTTTTCGGGATTTGTCTTGGACATCAATTGTTGGCATTGGCTCAGGGTATGAAGACTGAAAAGCTCAAATACGGCCATCGTGGGATCAACCATCCCGTATTGAACATCAATACAGGCCTGGGAGAGATCACAAGCCAGAATCACGGATTTGGTGTGGTCAGATCTTCCATCGAGGCGTTTGAATCTGAAGTTCAGGCTTCCCATTTTAATTTGAATGATCAGAGTATTGAGGGATTGAAATGGAATAACATCCCGGTATTTTCTGTACAATATCATCCTGAATCCAGTCCGGGCCCTTTCGACAGTCGTTATTTATTCGATGATTTTGTAACACTGATCAAAGCTTATTCCAAAAAGGAAGAACCGGTTAGTGTTTAATTCACAATAACCTTCCAAAAGTTTAATTATATTTTATACTTTCACTATATAATTTAATAAAAAGAAAAACAATGAGTGTTATAATTGACATCAGAGCCAGAGAAATTTTGGATTCAAGGGGCAATCCGACCGTTGAAGTTGAAGTACTTACAGAAGATGGAGCAGTAGGGCGAGCTGCAGTTCCTTCGGGAGCTTCTACCGGCAAACACGAAGCTGTGGAGATCCGGGATGGAGATAAAAAGAGATTTCTTGGAAGAGGTGTGCTCTTAGCTTGTCAGCATGTGGATGATAAGATCCGGGAGGAAATACTAGGTATGGATGTATTTCAGCAAAGGGAGATCGATCAGATCATGATCGAAACTGATGGAACAAAAAATAAAGCCAAACTTGGAGCCAATGCTATCCTGGGCGTTTCACTTGCAGTAGCAAAGGCAGCGGCAAAAGAATCCGGTCAACCTTTGTACCGGTATATCGGAGGTATCAATGCCTGTACCCTTCCTGTTCCCATGATGAACATCCTCAACGGGGGATCACATGCGGACAACAGCATCGACTTTCAGGAATTTATGATCATGCCGATCGGCGCTCCATTTTTTTCTGACTCATTAAGAATGGGAGTGGAAATATTTCATCACCTGAAAGACGTTCTAAAATCAAAAGGTTATTCTACCAATGTAGGGGATGAAGGCGGTTTTGCGCCAAATATCAAGTCCAATGAGGAGGCCATCGAAACTGTACTTAAAGCTATTGAAAAAGCCGGTTACAAACCCGGTGAAGATGTGATGATCGCACTGGATGCAGCCGCTACTGAATTTTATGATGAAAAAAATAAGGTTTATCATTTCAAAAAGTCTGATGGTAAAAAATTGTCGGGCGATGAAATGGTCGATTACTGGAAAAAATGGGTCAAAAAATATCCTATCTGCAGCATAGAGGACGGTCTGGCAGAAGACGACTGGAAATCATGGATCAAATTGACCGCTGATTTGGGCAAAAAAGTTCAGATCGTGGGAGATGATCTTTTTGTTACCAATACTGAACGTTTGGCAAGAGGGATCAAAGAAAAGGCAGCCAATGCCATCCTGGTCAAAGTAAACCAGATCGGTACATTGACAGAAACCATTGAAGCTGTTCAGATGGCGACTAAAAATGGGTTTAATTCAGTTATGAGCCACCGTTCCGGAGAAACGGAAGATACGACCATCGCCGACCTTGCTGTCGCATTGAACACAGGACAGATCAAGACAGGTTCTGCATCCCGTTCTGACCGGATCGCGAAATACAATCAATTGCTTCGGATAGAAG
>JAYUWT010000292.1:0-4170 GCA_043753405.1 Saprospiraceae bacterium
CTTTTACTTAATTATCTCTGCGACTATTTTTCTTAGTTCAGGTATCACGGATTCTTCAAACCATGGGTTTCTGCGCTGCCAGATGAGGTTTCGTGGGGATGGGTGAATGAGTGGGAAATAGTGCGGGAGAAATTCCTCAAAGTGCATTACATTATCGGTAAGATTTTTTTTACTGTCCTTGCCCAAATAAAACTTTTGAGCGTAAGTTCCTATTAACAAGGTCAGCCTCAGGTCCGGCAATTGAGCTAAAACCTGATGGTGCCAGTGTCTGGCACATTCCGGCCTCGGAGGTAGATCATAACTTGATCCTTTACCCGGATAACACATTCCCATGGCCATAACTCCAAAATTTTTGAGTTCATAGAATATTTCCGGACTAACATCCAGCCATCTCCTCAATTCCTTACCACTAAGATCATCCCAGGGAATACCACTGGCATGGACCTTTATTCCCGGTGCCTGTCCAATGATCAGGATTCTGGTTTGTGGAGACACTGTGATGACCGGATTTGGTCCTAAAGGAAGGTAGTCAGCACAAATCCTACATGATCTGATATCTTTTAATAATTGCTGCATAGATTACAAAAAACCATCAGCAATTAGCTATTGGCCTTGTGTTCTTCGTGAATATTATATATATAAAATAGCTATTTCAATCTTCGCATCGTTCAACCTCCAACATTCAACATTCAAAGTTCTTATCATCTCCGCACATTTTCAATTTTCAATTCTCAACTCTCAATTCTCAACTCTCAACTCTCCACTATTCGACGCTTGTCCAAAACCCCGGCAATCGGGCACTCACGGTATTATTATACATCGCACTGCAGCTGGTAGCCGGTACAAAACTCTTTCCGGCATATGCTGCGATTAGTTTGGTCCTGAAAGTTTTAGAACTGCTTAACCCGAGATCAAAAAAGTAATTTACGCGGTCATCCCTGATGTCGATGTAGTCATAATATTGACCTGCATTAGGATCAGCTATGCCTTCCTGCATCCTGTCATTGACGATCTCCCAACCGGACGGAAAGATCTGTGTCAATGCAAGTTCCTGCATTTCATAGGTATAAGCTGAAGTATTTGTAACGGTCGCTGTTGAATAAAATTCAGTTCCTTTTTTAACTTTCGCAGGATTGATCGATTTACCGTTTTTATCAGAGTATGATATTGCAACTGAAATATTATCTGCTTGTTTTGTCTGATCAGTTAATGCAGGCTTACCTTTTTGTACCATTGTCACGTATAACACACCTGAGCCTTTGTTGACGATCTTAGAACTCTGAACACTGTTCTTGGGTCCGAACTGAACATAATAAGCTGATTTGTCTTCATTGACCTGCACCACTTTACCATTGACAGTGTAACTGGCTTTGATTCCGGAAGAAGGAGGGTATTTTTTCAGATAATTGGATATAGCCCAGATCCCATAGGACAAACTGTATGTTGCATACCATCCACTACCACCCATTTTATTGGCCATGGACTTAGCAACATTTGCGGCATTGGTTTTGTCTTCTACAGCAACTAACGCATTTAACAAGATGGCCTGGTCTCTGAGATCAGATCCAAAAGTATATCCAAACTCTGCATATTTAGGTATTTCCTTGTTTGCTTTGTTTATTAATGCTTTGGATACATCTTTTTTGCCAATGATAGCATAAGATGCTGCCAGGTAAAATTTACCAGGATTGGATAAAGACTTCATTTCCTTCAATTGATTCATTGAACCAAGTTCCGGACTACCTGCCAGAGCCAAGGTATATAATCGATAAGCCTGGGCGATATCTGCCTCATGGGCATATAATCCAGCCTCAAGTTGTTTTGGCTGCCACAGTTTAGCTAACTTTTTCTGATTGTCCAACCAACTTTCATATGTGCCTTGAGGGATATTATAACCTGCTTTCTTGGCTTCTACCATAAAATGTCCTGCATAGTTGGATGTATAATGATCCACGTAATATCCCCCGGGCCAATAACTAAACCAACCCTCATTGCTTTGGAAATTGGAGATCTTATTGATAGCTATTTCAACCATTTGTTTGATCTTGTCTTTATTGGCCTGGGTAAGAGGCACTACCTCATTGAGGAAGAGTTGTGGAAAGGCCTTTGAAACAGTCTGCTCAAGACATCCGTAAGGATAGTCTATTAATTGATCGAGATTTTTGGCTATATTCATAGAAGGGAAACTCGAAAACTCAATAGTCGTATTATTTGTTCCGTCCATGCCAACTTTATCAGCACCTATATCCATGCTTTGTCCTGCAGCGATTACATAATCCTTACTTACTGTGATCGGCATATTTGGATTGCGGACATCGATCTCAATCGTTTCTTTAGTGGTTTCATTACCGCTTTGGGCAACTACCTGGATAACCGATATGCCTTCTTTATTTCCGACTACAACAGGGAAATAAAGCATTTTTTCACCCGGTCCACTGAATGTAATGCTCTGACCGGTTTTTGACTGAGGCATGATATTATTGGATTGATCTGAAATATTAACCTTCACATCTTTAATATTGGATTTTGTCACAAAGACATTTACCGGAACATTGAATGTTTCGCCGGGACTAAGGACACGTGGAAGGGTAGAAGACACCATCAATGGTTTGATGACCTTGACAGATTGATTGGCAGAACCGAATGCTATTTCATTACATGCTACTACCATAGCTCTCACGGAACCCATATAATTAGGAATAGTAAAGTTATGTTTTGCCTTTTCACCTTTTTTGAGTTTAAATGGCCCAAGATTGACCACTGCAGGAATGAACCTATTCGCCTTAGGAGCACCTTCTATCTGAGCGGCTGCCATATCCCCGCCCACAGCAAAAATATTCGCCAGTCGGCCTCCATAAGCTCCGATGACATAATCAAAGAGGTCCCAGGTGCGGATAGCTAATGCGGATTTTGAATAAAAATGGTCGTAAGGATTTGGTGTCTTGAATTTAGTTATGTCCAAAAGGCCTTCATCAACAATGGCAACTGTGTACGACATTGCTTTTCCGTCTTTTTCAGAAACTGTAAATTCAACTTTTTTATCGGGTTGTATCTCCGCCGGCATTTGCAATACCGGTTGCAGGACCAGACCGGGATTTTCTATTTCGAAGGGTAGAACTCCGTACGTTCTCAACGGTAGATCATTTCCGGATTGATTGTGAGGTTGAATGAGGGTTACAAAAGCATAACAGTTTGCACCCATCTCATCTGTCGTCTTTATGCTGATTTTATTAGCCCCCTCTTTACAATCTATCCATTTATGGCTAACGAGTGTATTTCCATTTTCTATGGTAACTAAAGCCCGGCTATTCGATGGAGCTGAGAAACTTAAATTGATATCATCTCCAATTTTTACAGTCTTTTTGTCAATACCTAAGGGCAGCGAGGTTGCAATATTTGCCATCTGGTCAAGGCTTGCATAATCAGGATAGCCTGTATAGAAAAATGAGCCGGTTGTGTGAGGGCTGGCATCTGAGGTGACTTTGACAAAGTATCTTCCCCAGGTTGATGGTTTGAAATTTATTTCCACCTTGCCATTGGTACCTGATTTTTGTGTAAGGGTTTTGACAGGAACTGAATTAAAATTGCCTGTATAATAGGAAGCATCACTGTATCCACCTTCCCACCACCATCTCCAATCAACTTTGTAAATAGTGATGGTCATATTGACATTGGAGATCGGTTTGCCAAACTGATTGACAGCTACTGCGGAAATGCCTGCACTTTTTCCTTCCTCTATTGTTGGTTCACCCCACTGATTGCTGGGTAATTTTACACCCACATACGTTTTAAATGGTGAATAGATTCCTGTGGTATAATCAATACTGAAGTTGCCTCCAGGCTCAAATACGGTTGTTTTAAATACAACTTTACTTATTTGTTTGATGTCCTGGTTTTGATTGATCTGCATGTTGACATTGGCATTGCCGCTATTGTCGGTGTTTCCTTCGAAAACTGTTCGTTGGAAGGTCTGATCACTGCCATCGTTGATAAATGCATAATCCTTATATTTCTCAAATGGATCCTCAGCTGCCCGGAGATTGGCATCTACCAAGGCTTTCATGTTGGCAGCTACAGTACCGATCAACCATGTGCTGTTCAGTTTGGCACTTACAGCAGAAGTACCCGCCATAAGGCTGTTTTTATCAGGCTCAAAATTGATCTTTAACC